>DATKXE010000170.1:0-7530 GCA_035529195.1 Anaerolineales bacterium | reverse complement strand
GCAGGGTGATGATATAAAAGGCACTTTCCGGAGGACCAAACTGGGTGGACCTCGCAAGCATGGCCTGCACTGCCAGAGTTTTACCATCCGGTGAAAGGGACAGGGAGGTGTAACCACTATCCTGCGCGCCTTCCAGGTTCCAAAACTCGATCAGGCGCCCATCATCGATGGATACCAGTGAAACACCTTGTGTGGAACCAAAAGCCATGCGGCGCGTGGCTGGGTCCCATGCATAAGCAATCTGGGGGTACTGGCGGGGTGTGTGTCCCTGCACGGTAAGCTGCTGGTTCTGCCGGGTGGGGTCATCAACCCACACCAGTTGGAAGATGTCTGTATAAGAGGGAGTATCCTCCAAGCGGAACATGTTCTCCGCTTCGCCATCGGGGAGGAACAGAAAGGTGTCGAGGTCGTGAGGTAATTCTTCCACCCGGTTTCCATCACTGTGATAAATGTAAATGGCACGCTCTTGCGGAGAGCGAACGGCCTGGGTGAGGTGGTAAATACCCCGCTGTTGGTCCCCATAGCCACCCTGTGCCATGATCTCGTCCGGCGACTGCGTACCCAAGCCAAAAATATCTTTCAAGACGGGGGTCAACCTGGCAGAGCCATTGGGTTGGCGTTCTACCAACACTGAACTCAGATGGGGGCCGCCGTAAACCAGTATAACATCCTCCAACAGCCAATCCAACCAGGCGGCGAACTGCCCTGTTCCAATCGGGACCATAATTTGTTCCAGGATTTGGCCGTTTTGGAGGTCGACCAGGGAAATCTGGCTGCCAGACTCCGCAGGTTGGCTGATGGCGATCGCCTGACCTGAAGGTGACGAAAAAATTTGATCACTTCCACCCTGGCTGGGAACCAGCTCGGTAAGCTGGAGTACGTTTCTGCTGATAGGATCAAAGATCCAGTATGCCTGCTCGCCGGTAAGCACGAGATACTCGCTCGTCCGGCTGGGGTTGCTGGCAGCAATAATCTGGTCAGTGAACAGAGCGCTGATGTCCTCGACCTGCTCGCTGCATGGTGTGTAAATGGATAATTCATTTCGGGAAATTTCCAGCAGCTTTCCATCCGGCAACCAACTCATACTATCCCGTTCAAAACGGGTGCCTAGGAGCGGTTCCCCTGCCTGGCAAACCTGCCCGTTTTGGGCATCGAAGAAATGCAAGGAAGTATAAACCCGGTCAGAGCTTGAATCGGGAGAAGGTTCGGTTTTGATTATTGGCAGGTAGCGACCATCTGGCGACCAGCGGTTCATTTCAAACACGCCTCCAAGAATCAAAGGTTCTGCTTGAGTTTTGGTGATTACCGGCTGGCTCTCTGCCTGTGTGGGGGAAGGTAGGGCAGTCCAGGTAGGCTGGGGGGTTGAGCCTGGTAAAGTTGATCCTGTTGGGAGAGGCCGTAGTACGTTTATAACCCAAGAAAAAGCCAGAATGACACCCAGCAGGAAGACAGCCAGCAGGGCAATCCTCAGGGGGGTCAGCAGCCGGGCAACGCGTGCGGAGGTGTGCTGCTCATCCTGTATGACACCCAGGATTTCACTAGCTGACCTGCGGGGTGTAACAGTCAGCGGCCAACGCTGCTGAGCCTCCCGTCGCAAACGGAAAGACAAAGCCAGGTCTTGTTTACATTCCGGGCACTTCGCCCAGTGGGTTTGCAATTCGGCGCGCTGATCCGGCTGCAACCCTGCTAATGCTTCTGCACCCAGGCGATCTGCGCGCAACTCACCAGTACCAAATTGCAGCCGGGAATGCATCCCCTTGTGAAATAACTCAAAGGCTTTTCGATGGGAGATGCTCATAACTTCTCTTCGTCTTCTATCAGCCAATAATCTCCGCTGAGCTGTAATTGATGCCGTAAGCGTCGATATGCCCCGTAGAGCCGGGAATACACGGTTTTCGGTTTGGTTCTCAGGATTTGGGCGACTTCTGTCACGCTCAACCCATGAGCCAGGTGGAGGATAATCGCCAGGCGCTGCTTCTCGGGCAATTTCTCCACCAGATCCCACAGTTGGGTACGAGTTTCGTTCTGCACTACTTTGGCCTCCGGGTCAATTGGACGGCTGACCAGCGATGCCAGGGAGATCAAAATCTTGTTCAAATTAGCCCGGGCAGCCCTTTTACGCAGATAACCTCGGCAGGTATTGACAGCGATGGTAAAGATCCAAGCCCGTAAATTTGTGCCCACCTGGTAGCTATCCAGGTGAGCCGCAGCCCGGATCAAGGCATCCTGGGTGGCGTCGTCGGCTTCATCAGGGTGATCCAGGATCGAGAGAGCCAGTCGATAAACCTGGATTCGATAAGCTCGCACCATCTCCTCGATCACATATGGGTCGGATGGATGGCGGCGCCTCAGCAGCTCGTCGATACCGCTTTGGTGATTATCCATTTATATTAATAGAACGCATCTGGATGGCAAAATTCCCATTAGTTCTCTCAATTATTGACTGGAAGCGTTCCTAGAGCATTTTTTCACCGGGAGGGGTGAGATATCGGGATCAGTCTAAGACCATACAAGTTTCTGAAAGCGTCCCAGAAACGGACAATAAGCCTTACCTTCTTATAGCGGATAAAAAGTGAAAGGTCAATAGCGATATAGCTCACAACTTGCTTAGCGAGGCTTTCCCTGATTGAGGGCCAGATAATGAAGGTTGACACGCGCCAATCACTGGTAGAAAATTTTGCGCGCATCAACCAGATGGTTGATCGCGAAACCATCCTCCAGGCTAATCATAAATCCATCTCTTGTTGGTTCACAAACTCCCTTCCACTCTCTATAATCAAAGCAGGTATTAGGAAAGGAGTGCATGATGAGTCAAGATCAAAAAGCGATTGTGGTGAATGGATTACGAAAAAGCTATGAGCCGGTGATCGCCGTGGATGGTGTATCTTTCCAGGTGGAAGCGGGTGAGATTTTCGGCATGGTCGGCCCGAACGGATCGGGGAAGACCACAACGATCGAGTGCATTGAAGGCTTGCGGCAGCCGGATGAAGGCGAAATCAGCGTATTGGGTTTAGACCCGAATAAAGACGTCTACGAGCTGCGCGAGCGCACCGGAATACAACTGCAGGCTGCCAACCTGCCCAGACGGATGCGCGTGGAAGAAGCATTGGATTTATTCACCTCTTTTTACCGCCAGACTCGTGATTGGCGTCCCCTGATGGCGGGATTGGGGCTGGAGGACAAACGCCGGGCTTATTTCAGCCAGCTTTCGGGCGGACAGAAGCAGAGATTGTTTGTGGCGCTGGCATTGGTCAACCAACCCGAGGTGGTCTTCCTGGATGAACTGACCACCGGATTGGACCCCCGCGCCCGGCACAATATCTGGGACCTGGTGCGTGAAATTCGGGAACAGGGGACAACGATTTTCCTGACCACCCACTACATGGATGAGGCAGAGCGGTTGTGCGACCGGGTAGCAATCCTGGATCATGGGCGCATGATCGCGTTGGATACGCCCGCCCAACTGGTAAACAAGTTGGGGATGGCGACCCGGATCACCTTCCAGGTCAATGGCGGCCGAACAGTAAAGCGAAACAATGGCGGTGAGAGAGATTCTACAGCGGCGTTCGACGCGGCGCAGGTGGGTGTTCTCGATGGAGTCCAAAGGGTGGAAAAAGAGGGAGACCAGGTAACTGTTTATGGCCAAGGAGCGCAGCTGATCGGCGCGGTAATCAATACGCTGGAGACAGGTGGGGTGCAGATTCATAATTTACGCACCGAACAGGCTGACCTGGAGGATGTTTTCCTGGCGCTAACGGGGCGAGAGGTTGAGAATTCGCAGTTATCAAAGATGGGAAACCTTGATTGGAGGAAGTAGTCATGCGTGGTTTAGGGAAATTGTTTGTGATGCAGTTCAAACTTTATATGCGGGAGCCGGTGGCGTTTTTCTTCACCCTGGCTTATCCGGCACTGCTGCTGCTGCTGTTCGGATTCATTTTCGGCAACCAACCTGATCCTGAATTCTGGGGCAGGAACTTTGGGACTGTAGATGCCAGCGTGCCGGCCTACACCGGCATCATCATTGGGACGGTGGCATTGATGGGCATACCGATTGATACTGCTGTCAGCCGCGAGACAGGCGTTCTGCGCCGCTACAGGGCAACGCCCCTGCACCCGGCAGCCTACCTGATCGCCAGCGTGGTAGTTTACCTGGGGATCGCATTGCTGGGAATGGCGATCCTGGTCCTGACAGGAAAGGTGGTCTTCGGATTAAGAATGGCAGGCTCCTGGCTGAGCATTTTACCTGCATTTGTGCTGAGTGCCTGCTCCTTCTTTTCAGTGGGCTATTTGATCGCCAGCCTGGTTCCTACGGCGCGTATGGCCCAGACTTTGGGGATGGTGATCTTCTTCCCCATGATGTTCCTCTCTGGAGCTGGGATGCCGCTGCAGCTGCTGCCGGAGATGCTGCGCAAGGTGAGCGATTACCTGCCATTGAGCTACGTGGTGAGACTGATCCAGGGCCTGTGGTTCGGGGAATCCTGGAACTCGCTCTGGCTGCCAACCCTGGTGTTGGCCGGGATCCTGGTGGTTGGCACGGCGCTGGCGACCAGATTCTTTCGCTGGGAGTAGTCAGGTATAAAACCAAATCAGATCATAGTAAACTATAAAAGAATGCAGATGAAAGATTCTCCCACTCTACCATCCACAAAGCAGAAACCAGCCCCGCGGGAGGCCTGGGAACGGTGGGTGGTGATCTGGCATGTCGTATTTTATGTTTCTTTAGCCATACCCACGATCCTGGCGCTGCTGGCGGAAGATTTAAATCAATCGAAATGGCCAGTGCTGGGTTTCAGTCTTGGCCTGGGCATCTGGTACGGGTTGGTCATGATGTGGCTTGTCCCCAGAGCGCGCGGGAGACAACAGGTGATCTGGACGATCGTTTACCTGGCAGGGGCAATAATTTTGTGGTTTCCATTAGCGCGTACACATTGGGCATATTTTCTTACTGCTTCGTCGTTTTACGGGTTGATGTGGGGAACCCTGCCGTTTGGACTGGCTGTTGCAGGGAATGTGATCCTGACTGCCCTGCTGATCTGGGTGCAGGCTTTGAATCTTAGCAGGACGGTTACCTTATCGTTTAACCTGTTTTTGATCGGGGCGGTGGTGATTGGTTGGGCAGCCCTTCTAGCATTGTGGATGCGAACGATCATGCGCGAAAGTTCAAAAAGGAAGCAGCTGATCGAGCAGCTCGAAGCTGCACAAGAGGAACTGGCTGCAGTGGAACGACAAGCGGGAATCCTCGAGGAGCGGCAGCGCATGGCGCAGGAGATCCATGACACACTGGCACAAGGCTTTACCAGCATCGTTTTACAGCTCGAAGCGGCTGACCAGGCGCTGCCTGAAGATCTATCATCCGTGGAGGAGCGCATCCACAAGGCACGTGATACGGCGCGCATTAACCTGGAAGAAGCCCGGCGATTGGTTCTGGCTCTGCAACCAGAACTGCTGCAGCAAACTTCCCTTGTGGAAGCCCTGCGCCGAGAAGCTGACCGCTGGATGCAGAACACCGGGGTCAGAACGAATTTTTCAGTCACCGGCAACCCCATAGCTACTCATGCTCAAAGCGAGGTTACCCTGCTGCGTGCTGTGCAGGAAGGCCTGGCAAATGTGTTCAAGCACGCACAAGCAGAAGAAGTCAATATCACGCTATCCTATATGGCGGACCAGGTTGCGCTGGATATCCAAGATGATGGAGAGGGATTTGATCCCAAAAATCTGGACAGTTACTCGGGTGCAGGGGGGTTCGGTTTACGAGCCATGCGCCAGCGGGTAGCACAGATCGGCGGTTCGGTAATCATTGAGAGTACCCCCGGTCAGGGGACTACGTTGGCGATCCAGATTCCGATTGAAGAATCTACCACCGGTGGAGATATTGATGAGCGTAGTTGAATGGAGCAGGTTCTTTCGGCATTCCTGTACTGATCGTATTCCTGTGGAGAGTGTGTAGTGGATCAAATCCGCCTAGTAATCGTTGATGACCATCCTGTGGTGCGGGATGGCCTGCGGGGCATGCTGGAAAGCCAGCCGGATTTCGAGATTGTTGGTGAAGCGTCCGATGGAAGTGCAGCTGTGCGCCTGGCGGAGTCCCTGGTTCCGGATATCGTGCTGATGGATTTGCGGATGCCGGTGATGGATGGGGTGACGGCGCTGGGCGAGATCAAGACTCACAACCCCCAGGTGCAGGTGCTGGTGCTCACCACCTACGACAGCGATGCAGATATCCTGCCGGCGATCGAAGCCGGTGCTTCCGGGTATTTACTCAAGGACAGTTCGAGGGGGGAATTGTTCGCTGGGATCAGGGCGGCTGCAAGGGGGGAGACCGTATTAGCGCCGGCAGTCGCGGCTCGATTGGTGGGCAGGATGCGCGCTCCAGGGGAAGAACAGCTCAGCAGCCGCGAAGTAGAAGTACTGCAGCTGGTGGCTGAGGGGGAAAGCAACAGCGAAATCGCCAGCCATCTGCATATCAGCCAGGCGACGGTCAAGTCACACCTGGTGCACATCTTTGGCAAGCTGGGAGTGTCCGATCGGACAGCCGCGGTTACAGCTGCACTGCGGCGAGGCATCCTGCGATTGGGCCAGTAAGAAGCGGGGTGGTGTAAAAGATTTCATATCCTGCTTGAGCTTTGGGAACGAACGTAGGGCATAAACCCAAAAACCTGAAAAAATACTTTGGGATCAGATTGCCTGAATTGACCTGGTTTGGAAATCTTGAAGCAAGTGAGGGGATGACCAGACTGGTAAACCTAAAATCTTTGGATTATATCAATGGCGGTAGATATCCCATCTTCAGCTTGAATCTTTGAGCCCAGTGCTGCTGCCCGCTGGCGTATACCAACATCCGTCATGGCAGTTTGAAGAGCACGCGCAAGGCGTTGAACGGACAGATTCTTTCTCGGTATTGGTTGCGGTCCAACTCCCAGTTCTGCAACCCGCTGACCCCAATAAGGTTGATCGCCAAAGAAGGGGACAATCACGGAGGGAACACCAGCTCTAAGCCCCGCGGCGGTGGTCCCAGCACCACCATGATGGACAACAGCGGTGTTTAGGCACCAAACCACTTCGGTCTGTATCTCAGCTTGCATGGGATAGGCCGGCTTGGTTCAACAGAGTAGCTGTAATGTGAGGAACCAAAACCATGCGAATTGCCTCTTCTGTCCGGGGATCAGCGCGCTGTTGAGGTGTGTCAACCATAGAAAACCAGGTTTGGCAATTGTATCCATGAGCAACAATGCTCACTGGATGGCGATCATTACCGTATACCAATAAAACAACCATTTGGCAGTCGCACTGTTCTGTACCATGGTGCGGGCATGGGCAACTGTCATGAGCATGCCGGGCAATTTGCAAGTCAAATGTGCGAACAACATTCAGATGAATATTGATCAATTGTCTGCGAACCCAATCGACAGCTTCGTCACAAGATTGTTCTAAATAGAGAAATGGAGAATTTTCACTCATGTTATTTTAACTCTGGTTTTCTCCAGTATACGTATCTCCGGTCTGAAAACAAAGCGCCATCTTCCTTATTTA
>DATKXE010000169.1:0-2521 GCA_035529195.1 Anaerolineales bacterium | reverse complement strand
AATCGCAACTTCTAGCGTGCCAACAGAGCTTAATATTTCCTCATATACACTCTCGATAGATTTGGGCCCTGTTGTTGGATTGACAGCCACAGGGGTCGTACCGGGAAATGCATATCGGTCAGCAATCTCCTGGATGCGTTTGGTGAATTCCTCGGATGTATTGGGGTTGATCAATAGTATGCGCATATTCTAATTCCTCCATTTATATAGCTAACACAAGGGTAATCAAGGACCCATAAGGAAATAATTAAGGATCAGTAAATTATATTTGCGAGAACTTACTCGTTGGTATTATTGACAAATTGGACCTGGTATGCGAAAACATCATTGACCTATTGAAAACCGGTATCCCACCCCCGGCTCAGTCAAGATAAACTTCGGCCTAACAGGATCCTGTTCTATTTTCTTGCGGACTTGAGATATGAATACGCGTAAATATTCTCGTTCATCACCATATTCTGGACCCCATATCTCCTGAAGCAATTCTCGATGAGTGATCACCTTCCCTTTGTTCTGTGCCAGATAATTTAAGAGATCATACTCAGTCGGGGTTAGGTGAATTAGTTCTCCACGAACCTGGACCTGCCGGGCTTCAATGTCAATCATAAGATCGCCAGATACAATCACTTTGTTTCCATCTGTTAACCCGGCTTGTTGAGCGGACCAGCGGCGTATTGCAGATCGGGTCCGGGCTAGAAATTCTCCCATTCCAAAAGGCAATACAAGATAATCATCCGCACCTAAATCAAATGCCTTGATTTTCAGGTTCTCTGTTCCAATAGGAGAGAGGACAATAATGGGTGCTTGATTTTGCTCTCTAATTTCTTGCAAGATCACCAATCCATCAACCTCGATTGTTTCGAAATGAAGGTTGAGAACAAAAAGACTAATATCGTTATTGGAAAGAATATGTGCTGCTTCCTGGTCATCCAGGGCAATTAAAACCTCATATCCACGGCTGACTAGATTTCGCCGTAAAGTGCGAAGAATATTTGGTTCATCCCCAATCAAGAGGATATTAATGGTGCTCATTAATCAGATAGATCACTTTTTGTTTTATTTACCCGCGGCAGGATTAATCGCAAACCTTTATCGTTGGGTTCCCGAGTCAAACTTTCTATTTGTATGCTCTGTAAACTGAATATATTGCATACCACAAAGAGTTTTAATTTGTTTGTGGGTAATAGACTAATATCCTTGATTAGATCATCATCCATGCACGATGCGATATTGCTAATGAATCCTGTAATATCATCATTAATCCCATAAACATCCATAAACCAGTTTGCCTGAGTGTCCCTGGCTATCACCTCGAGGTTAGACGAGGCTGGCTGGGACTTGGCAACAACATCGAAAAGTAATTCGAGCGCAACGGTTAAGTACTTATAATCAACAAGAATCAAGCTACCATCGGACTGCATGTCAATGTTTAATTCAATCTCTGGGTATTCCTTCCCAAATTTATCGAATACAGAGATGAAAATCTCCTGGATTTCGTAGGGTTCTAAGCGCATCTCTAAATCATTTGCTTCAGATCTGAAAGCTAATGATAATAATATAATTTGGCTTGATACTTGATCTGCGCTGTTATCAATAATCTCCAGTAATTCATGCTGAGTCGATCCATCCCAAAAAATATCATGATCAAGCAAGCTCGAGACAGCGGCTTTAATTGCCGAAGAAGACATCTGCAGTCGATTCGTGATTTCAACTAGCAAAGACCACATAGACTGATTGATAGCTTTTGCCTCTTCAAGTTCGCGATTAAGTTCTGAAATCTCGGTTTGCAGTATTTCGAGTTGGGATGAGTTGGTCTGTTTATTACTATCAGGCTTCATTTGTGAGATTCCTAAATAACTTTGTTTATTGAAAATGCAATAGGTCAAATTTTGGGCTATCAGCTTCAATCCATAACCCGCTTTCTTTTCTAAAGGTCGCTGGCAGTTTGCGAAGGGTCGTGATGATGACCTGGTCACCCCCGCTTTGAAGGTGCTCTTTTGCTGAAGACAATTTCCGGCGAACAAATCCAGATTGGATTTTATTACTCGTGAGCATCTCCTCCAATTGACTTCGAGAGATCGACTGGTAGTTCCCCGTCCCAATTCCAGCTGAGAGAAAACCGCTATCATGTTCAACGACCATCAGCATTGCTCTGGCACCAAGTTGATCAGCGAGCATGCATGCCACCTGGTCGGTGTCAACAACTGCTTCTACTCCTTCCAAAACACCTTGATCGTTGACAACCACAGGAATCCCGCCTCCACCAGCGGTGATCACGATGGTTCCTGAATCTATTAATTGTTTTATCCCTTCAATCTCCAATATCTCTATTGGGGGTGGAGATGAAACGGCACGTCGAAATCCATACCCTGATTCTTCAACGATCTGCCAGCCGTGTAGCTGACGGCGCTGCTCGGCTCTCTCGTAGTCCATCCAAGGTCCAATTGATTTATCATATTTATCGAAATATCTTGAATCAGAATCTACAACCGTTTGGGTAATGATTGATATAACATGTCGT
>DATKXE010000168.1:0-2665 GCA_035529195.1 Anaerolineales bacterium | reverse complement strand
TGGGGTCGAAATCTAAAGCTGCTGCAGCGGTACGCAGTTCCTGAATGTCATCTGCATTCTGAACAAATGATTCACCGATACCATCTAAATCCTGTTCTGCGGCAAAAACAAGCAGCTCCCGGTCACGATCTGTCAGTGCACTGATACCCAGGTCTATACCAGGGAAATTGACTCCCTTGTGGGTGCGTAATTCTCCACCTACTTTTACTCTGCATTGAACCTGGTCGCCAACCACCCTTTCTACCTTGAGCTGGATATTGCCGTCGTTCATGAATATCGAGTCATCGGGTTTAACCGCCCCGGGTAAACCTTCAAAATTGACCGAAGCACGGTTCTGATCCCCGATAATTTCCTTGTTGTGCAGGGTAAACTGTTGACCGCGTTCCAGCATAACCTCTTCCTGATCCAGTTGGCCAACACGCATTTTTGGTCCCGGTAAATCTGCAAAGATGGCAACTCTTTGCCCAGTGGCATACGCTGCCGCACGGACGTTGGCAATTGTCTGCCGGTGATCGTCAAGTTCTCCGTGTGCCAGGTTGATGCGAGCAATGTTCATCCCCGCGCGGAGCATTTGCTCCAATATCTCCTGATCCCTGGATGCTGGACCAATCGTGCAGACGATTTTAGATTTTTTGATGGGTAGCGCCACAATGCGTCTCCTCGTTCCTGGCTGTTAATGCATAGAATAGAAGGTTATAAGTTATGCCTTGTGAGGAACGACATGGTTTAATCTGAATGAATTTGATACCCATTCGAGCAAACCATATCAACTCCATAAGCAAGCTTGCTCCTGAGTTTGATATGATCCAATATAATGTATTTTACTGTAGGAATGTGAACGAGATAATGGAATATGAAAACAGATTGTCTGGCTGAAGGCTAATCAACCAATTGAATTCGTCCCAATAGATTTTTGCCTTATACTGCCTCAGTTTTCCAATCAATTAGGGACAACCATCAAGCTGACCCGAGTATCCTGTTGAATTCATAGTTTACATAACAATGAAAATTATGCCCTCAAATTTGTCAAACCATATTGCTAGAGTTATTTATTGATCATCTGTAATTCCTCTCCCCACTTTTTCTTTATTATCAATAAAGGGTATTGCAGAAACAACGGGTTCTGCGCGTTGATCTCCTATCTCAACAACCAATTTTGTTCCAACCTCTGCACATTCAACTCCAACCATCGCAAAACCGATATTCTTGTCCAAATCTGGTGAATAGACCGCACTGGTGATCGCTCCTACTGATCGATCATCACATTCGACTGACCATGGCTGTGCGAGCTGTTACAGCGGCTCCGAGTGAATTTCCAATCCCACCAATTTATGTTTTATCCCGGCTGCTTTAATCTCCTTCAGCGCCTCTTTGCCGATAAAATTGACTTCCTGTTCGAGATTGACAAACTTTCTTAAACCAACTTCATAGGGGTTGGTATCTTCGGTCATATCTTCCCAATAATTTAATAATCCCCTCTCAACCCGTTCAATGGAAGATGGGGTGGCAGGCTGGCAATACGTTCGGTTAACTCTGCGTTTGTGATGTCAGGATTGAAAAGATCCGCTTCATCATATAACTTGTCCACGGGAGAATGGAATTCTGCATAACCACCATAACTCAGCCCGGCTGTTTGGCGCAATAAATCCTGAACTGTCATGGGGCGTACAGGAACTTCTAATGCGCCATCTGCACCCCATACTTTAACATTCTTGAAAGCAGGAATGTATTGGCTGACCGCATCTGTGAGGTTGAATAGCGCTTCTTCATACAACATCATTTATGACACGGATGCAATTGGCTTGGTCATGGAGTAGATTCGAAAAATCGAATCTTTCGACATGGGTGTATTCGTCTCAAGATTTTGATGTCCGAAAGTTTTGCGATGCACAATCTGACCATGCCGGACAACGCAAGTATCTATCCCGGCCAGTTTTCCGCTCTCCACATAGCGGTTCATCAGGCTGTCGATGCACAATAATCGTTCTGAAGAGAAACTAAGCGCTTCAGGATCTGTATACTTCATCTATACACGCTCCATTCAATGTAAGGGCTAACTCACAAAATCCCTATGTTCCGATTACCAATCCACCATCAACCCGGACCACTTCCCCTGATATATAGCTGGCTTCATCCGAAGCCAGGAACAAGTAAAGATTTGCAACCTCTTCAGGTGTACCAAGTCTTTTGATTGGGATCCTTTGCTTAAATGATTCAAGAACATCCTCGGGCATGGAGAGCAACATTTCGGTCAATATCATTCCCGGAGCGACCGCATTTACACGGATGTTATAACGACCAAGTTCACGTGACCAAACCTTTGTCATGCCAACTACACCTGCTTTCGCAGCCACATAATTGGTTTGACCAAAGTTGCCGTCCAGTCCAACAACGGAAGATGCATTTACGATCGAGCCTGCTTTCTGGCGGATCATATATGGTGCAACTGCTTGAGTACAATTAAACACACCTTTAAGATTTACCGAAACAACCCTGTCGAAGGCTTCTTCGGTCATCTGCTTGATAAGTTCACCATCCTTGACCTTGACAAGCGTGGCATCACGCAGGATTCCAGCGTTATTGACCAGGATATCAATGCGCTCGAATTCGGCAATAACTTGCTCAACCCAGTGTTGGACGCTTTGACGATCGGAGACATCAACCA
>DATKXE010000167.1:0-7340 GCA_035529195.1 Anaerolineales bacterium | reverse complement strand
TGGTTCACGAGATGTAGTTCAAGCCAAATCTAAAGAATGTGTTGATTACCGGAACATATCTTCTTGTTCTGGGCGGATTAATTCCTCCAGGGATGCTTCACGAAGAGCATATGGAAAGCCACGCACATGGATAACCGGAGTCCCTTCACCTGCCTGGCCCATAACAAGCGAAGCAGCTGCGGCTAATTCATCAGCAGCTCCTATTTGGGTGACTCTCAAGGTTCTGCCGAATAAATCAGGATCACCCCGCAAATCCTCTAAACCAGGTAAGCCGGATATGCCGATTGCGACACCCACGGTCCCCAATCTCCAGGCACGTCCGTGGGAGTCGATTATTAATATTCCAATTGTTTGGCAACACCATTCTTCAAGTTTACTTCTTATTAATTTCGCAGAGTAATCCGGGTTTTCTGGGAGTAATAATACCCACTCATCCAGGTCATTCTCAGTATTGACATTCGAGTGATCAATACCTGCGTTGGCACAAATAAATCCAAGCCGGTGTTCAACGATGATCGTGCTTGGACGGATGCGCAGAATAGATTTGCTTTCCTGAAGGATCAATTCTATTAACCGCGCATCCTTATCAATTTGCTCACCAAGAGCCAAGGCTTTTCTTGATGGTGACACAGAAGCAAGATTGATAAAACGATCCTCTGATTTGGAAACGATTTTTTGAGCTAAAACCAGGATGTCTCCATCTTCGAGATCGATTTTCATCCGCTCCAACGCAGAAATTATCAGACTTGCCAAATCATCACCTGGATTAACAATTGGAATTCCAGGTAAAGGAATAAGTGTGAGAGTCAAGGAAATCAATCTGAAAAAGTTTCTTGGATCAATGTTTACCTTGATTAGTCTTTACTGATCCCTGAGATCTGGATCGAACCGGATCGACTTTTGTAGTATTTATTTAAGCTGATCAAAATCGAAGTCAAACCTTCAACAACGATCGCATTGTCTAAATTACCTGCATAATAGGCGTTCATACCCAGGCATTCAACCAGCTTGCTGACCTCTTCTACGTCTGCGGGGTCATCAGCACAAATTAACACGTCATCTTCCAATGGTTGGTCAATGCTCTTGCGAAGCGCGGCAGCAGGAACATTTTGAAATGCTGCAACCACTCGAACATCTGATCCTAAGCTCTCTTGAGCTAACCTCGCAGCAGATGGTGGAGATGGGGGTTTCGGATCGCGGAAATCTACCCGTGCAGTTGCATCGACTAATATTTTTCCTTTCAGGTCATCCTTCAACCCATCGATCGCTTGTTTGTGGGCAGTATGTACAACGGTTAACACGCAGATATCTGCTTTCCGAGCAGCTGCTCCATTCTCAAGACCCAGAATCGAATCGGTACCCAACTTCTCATTCAAAGTAGCAGCTGTCGCCTGTGCTTTCTCCTTGAGGCGAGAGCCAATAATCACCTGATATCCTTGATTTGCCCATCTCAACGCCAACCCAGGTCCCTCATTCCCAGTACCACCAAGGACCGCAATAATTGGAAGATGATTCTTAGAAAACATATATTCTCCGTTTAATTTGGTACATAATTGTTGTAGCGCTTCCAAACTTCTGGCGCATGCTGACGTGCATTGGAAGTGATAGCTTCCTCATCCAGGGTAAGCAGTTTTCGATCGCGCATTAACACTTCGCCAGCCACGATTGTGGTCGTGACCATACCTTCATTGAACCCGAATATGATTTGCCACGGCAGATTTCCTTCTGTCATGGGAGTGTGAGGGTGATAATCCACGAAAATTATGTCAGCGAATGCTCCCGGTGTTAAGCGACCGAGAGCAGCTTCCGGGAAGAATTTGTTTGCTAAGGCTGAATTATTATAAACACCTAATTGAACCGCATCCAATCCAGAAAAACGCCTTGGATCACGATGCCAAACCTTATGAAGCAGGTAGGCAGTTTTCCATTCTTCCCACATGGTATGACTGAATCCATCTGTTCCAATTCCCACATTAATTCCTGCGCGCAATAAATCTTCGATAGGAGCGACACCTACGCCATTGTTCATATTTGACCGCGGTTGATGAGTTACCCAGGTATTCGTGTCCGCGAGCAGCTCAGCTTCTTTGATATCAATGTGAACCACATGGGCAACAATTGTTTTCGGCCCCAGTATTCCATGCTTTGACAGGCGATCGACCACCCGCATTCCAGATTTCCCCAAGCTATCGTACTCATCCACTTCATGTTCTGCGACATGAATATGGAACCCCTCTCCAGCAGGAACTGCAGCTCTACAAGCTTCCAGTGTTTCATCGCTAAGCGTCAAGCTGGCATGCAATCCAAAAGTTCCCGCCAGCCGGTGTCCTGAAAAATCTCCTGCATTGAGCCGTTCCTGAAAACGCACATTCTCTTGGATACCTGCCTTTGCTTTTGCATTTCCATCTCGGTCTGTAACCTCGTAACACAGTACTGATCTCAAACCTGCCGTATCGACTGCATCTGCGATCTCATCCAGCGACCCATCTAATGCATTCGGAGAGGCGTGATGATCGATGAGAGTAGTTGTGCCATGTTTGATAGCATCCACCAGCATCACATCCGCAGAAGCACGGACATCACCCATACCCAAGGATTTATCTAGGGGCCACCACAGCTTTTGCAGAATCTCGGGAAAATCTTTTGGAGCGGGTCCAGGGATAGCCAAACCACGCGCATATGCACCATAAAAATGAGTATGGGCACAGATGTTTCCTGGCATAACATACTGACCCCGGGCATCAATCCGATCAAGATTTGGATTTCGCGATTGCAACTGATCTTGGGAACCGATCTCTGCAATGCGATCCGCTTCAATCCGGATTGCCTGACCCTCAAGAATCTGGTTTGGTTCACCCCAAGTTATAATTTTTCCATTGATGATTAACATGATTTATCCTCTCGTCACTTTATACCGTTCTCACCAACCGTTCTTGATCCGGAACCTCAACAGCTCCTGGGATAAATTCTCGAACCCAGCGGATGGCTTCATCACTTGGATAATTCATTCCTAATTTTGCCAAACAAGCTGCAAACATACCTGTGCGACCTATGCCAGCATGGCAATGAATGGCGACCCCAGCTCCGGATTGTGAGTACGATAAGACTGAATGGATGGCTTCCCTGACCTCGACCAATTCAGGTATATTAAAATCTTGAATGGGTAGGTGAATAATCTCAAACCCCTTTGCTTGATAGGCTTCATGCAGATTGCGACCTGTGACTCGTAAACATTCTTCATCGCTAACCAGCATAACTATCAAGGAGATGTCATTTTCCGTAAAGGCTGGGATCAATTTTCCTTCTGGATCATAGGAACTAAAGGGCATTGCGCTGCGATATATTCGCCCTCGAAATGTGAATGGAAGCTCAGTCAATTCCATAATCTATTAGAGTATTCGTAAACAAGCTCACCATTCGCCAAATGGCACTGCACCAAATTCACTATCAATATTATTAATCAAAAACGGTCGGAATCTCTTTGGACAATGCGTCAAATGCATCATCTATGTGACGCGGACGGGTTCTTTCACCTGAAAGGGAATTTGGCAATTCACTTTGAGAGAAGAAAGCTACCTCGGACGTCTCATCGCTGATGCTAGCTTCACCTGCCACAATATCGCAAAGAAAAACGATCTTAAACGCATGGAATATCTCCAGAGGACCAGTGCGGTTGGCATCGTAGACTCCGATGACTTTTCTTGCTGTGACCTCAAAACCAGATTCTTCAAATACTTCCCGCTCGACAGCGGATGAGGGAGTATCACCAACATCGACCCAACCTCCCGGCATTGTCCAGCCACCATCCATTCTTTCCCGCACAAACAGCAGGTTTCCAGCTTGAAAAACTGCTCCGCGAACATCGATTCGAGGGGTCGCGTAACCAATTTGTTGGCTGAAAATATTGACGATATCTTCATACGCAACATCAGCATATTCGCTGATAATTTGCGCCGATATTTCTAATAATCTTAAATATCTCTTTTTTTGGTAATTATTTTCAGCGTAGTGCAGCCCGATTTGTGAGATAGATTGAATCTCTCGCGCCCATTCCAGCCACCGTGGCAGCAGGACCTCCTGAAGATCAGAATTTGTATTCATTAGACTGAGAAATATCTGGCTGTTAGTACTGTATTTTCGATGTTCTCATCCTGATTCACGAGAAGACCCGGTCCCGAACTGAAACCTGGATCACAAATTGGACTTCAAGATGCAAGTCGGAACCACCCGCGCCCATATGGTTTTGATGGTATCTTTCCTCGGGGATTTGTTTATCGAGGTAATAATTCTTCCACAATGGCATGGATCGGCGACCGGTGGTCCAATAATCGGCTGGGGATAAAACCGAAATAAAATACCACATGGATGGCGGCACTTTTCGACGGGCAAGCACCCGACGCCGCCGCAGGATTAATCTGCGACGACCACCGATCCGAGTTAAAATCATTTTAACACAGGTGCACCATTAATACTTATATAGAAACCTGATTCTCCATATCCTAACCGGTATTATGGCATATAATTACCAATTCATTGTCTGGTTTTTCCGGTGGATATCGCCCTAAGTAATTCCCATTACTTTAATTGAGGTAATTGCTACGAATCCCGCGGAGACTGTTTATAATTTAGATATTCATATTCAGAATGGGATTTCAATTTCCGAAGGTGGCAGCAAAGTATTCATCCTGAATATCTGGTTGTAGTCACCAACTAGTCATTCTTCATGGTTGATACCTAAAATTGACGATTTGATTGCTCTGATACCTAAGATGTTGAACACAATGCTGAATAATGGATGATTTCTGCGATAGTTCCTATCTAGGAGGCATCGAATGCAGAACTTGATAGAAAGACTTGATAAACTACATCGGTTTCTTTTAAATCAAACCATATATCCAATTCTACTCTCGACAATATTCGCACTGGGTTTATTCTCCGCACGAGTAATTCTAAGTTATTCATTTGCCTATTCAAACTTAATTTGGAATCTATTTCTGGCTTGGATGCCGTTTTTGTTCAGTATATGGGCAGCTGCTTTGTATTCTGCCCGACCTGGTCGCTGGTGGGTGATCGTTTTTCCCGGTTTTCTCTGGCTATTATTCTTCCCGAATGCACCTTATCTCATTACTGATTTTTTGCATCTTAAGCAGCGTCCTGGGATTCCGATTTGGTTTGATATTCTCATGCTGGCCGCTTTTGCCTGGACAGGTTTTTTTCTTGCGATCGCCTCCCTGCGCACGATGCATTTGTTGGTAAAAAATCACTTGGGCTGGTTTATCAGTTGGATTTTCGCTGGTACTGCGCTTGCGCTGGCAGGGATCGGAATTTATCTGGGACGTTTTTCACGCTGGAACAGTTGGGATATATTCTTTTCACCTAAGGAAATCCTGGTTGATGTAGCTTATCGCGTGGTCAACCCTTTAAGTAATTTGAACTTTTATGGTTTTACCAGCATTATCACGGCTTTCCTGATCATCTGTTACATCATGTTCATATCTATGCGCAGAGACACAAAATTCGGTTCGTAACTAGAGTAATATTCAACTGAACTAAAAATTATGGAGGATTTAATGTCCCACCCGAGAACTGCCGCCTTAAATTATGCCAAATCGAATAATCCCCGTTTTTTAGATGAACTTAAAGAATTCCTTAGCATAGCTTCTATTTCGACTGATCCAGATCGTAAAAAAGATGTGGAAAGGGCAGCAAATTGGGTAGCACAACAATTTAATCACCTTGGTTTGGACAAGGTTGAAATTTTTCAGACAGGTGGTCACCCAGTAGTATTCGGGGAATTGTCTGCTAATAATCAAAATGCTCCAACTGTCCTGGTGTATGGACATTATGATGTACAACCAGCAGAACCATTAGATCTATGGACTACGGATGCATTTGATCCAGTTCAACGAGGTGATAACCTTTATGCCCGCGGTGCCTCAGACATGAAGGGTCAAGTAATGGCAACCATAAAAGCATTGGAATCTGTTCTCAGTGCTGGGGAGTTGCCAATCAATATTAAATTTCTCATTGAAGGTGAAGAAGAGATCGGATCTCCAAATTTAGGAGAATTCATTTCAAACCACAAGGATTTATTGCAGTGTGATTTTGCATTAAATCCTGATACCGGTATGATCGCACCAGATCTACCCACAATCACCTATGCCTTGAGAGGTTTAGCATACTTTGAAGTCAGAATTGATGGACCGGATCATGATTTGCACTCTGGGATATACGGTGGTGTGGTCCACAATCCTGCACAAGCTTTGGCCGAATTAATTGCGGGAATGCATAATGAAGATGGTATGGTTACATTGCCCGGCTTTTATGACAAAGTTCGTATTATCGATCAAGAAGAGCGAACAGAATTATCTCGTTTACCAATGGGAGTTGATTTTTATCTTCAACAAACAGGAGCCCCGGCCTTATGGGGAGAAAAAGAGTATTCACCCGTTGAACGGGTTGGTGCTCGACCGACCCTGGAGGTAAATGGATTATATTCTGGTTTCATTGGAGAGGGATCGAAAACGGTCCTTCCCGCTTGGGCAATGGCAAAAATCTCTACCCGCCTAGTTCCTGACCAAGATCCTGAAGAAGTTCACCAACAGCTGATCCAGTATCTTGAGACCCATACACCGCAGACAGTCACCTATCAAGTCACTAATCTGGTCGGTAGCCCCGCATCGATTTCAGACCAACAATCGCCGGGAGTTAAAGCGATGCAAGCTGCGATGCAGCATGTATGGAATAAAAAACCCCTTTTCCGCAGAGAAGGTGGCAGTGTTCCCGTTGTTGTCCTGTTTATGGATCTTCTAAATGTTGACTCGGTGAACTGCGGATTTTCTCTTCCAGACGATAATGCACACAGCCCCAATGAGAAACTGCATCTGCCAACATGGAATCACGGAATCGACACGATAATTCATTTTATATATAATCTTGCTGAATAAGGTATAAATATCTCCCTATGGACAAACTAAGATTTCCAACCTACGGTGGACAAGCGGTGATTGAAGGAGTAATGATGCGAGGCAAACAATCCCTGGCCATCGCAATGCGCGCACCCGATGATTCAATCATCATCCATGAAGACGATTTAGGCAGCGTGTATCGCAGTAAGATCCTCAAAATCCCATTTTTGCGCGGCATGATTTTACTTTGGGACGCTTTGGGACTAGGCATGCAAGCATTAACCATCTCAGCGAACACCCAAAGTGGTGAAGATGAAAAGATCGAGGGTCCAACTTTGATCATAACTTTGGTGATATCTCTTGCATTTGCGATTTCACTTTTCTTCCTTCTGCCCGCTAGTGTAGGGCACTTATTCGAAAGATTTATGATTT
>DATKXE010000166.1:0-2174 GCA_035529195.1 Anaerolineales bacterium | reverse complement strand
TCCGATCCATGGCAGGCCGAACAGGTGGAGGCAAAAATTTCTCCTCCTTGGGTGACATCTTCTGGAGCGTAGGTCGGTTCGGCTGAACCACCGCAGGCAGCCAGAAACAGTGCGGACAAGATCGCTATCGCCATGATGGTTAGAAGTTTGTTTTTCATCGTGTCTCCTCAGAAATTGATTTGAACAATTGGGAAAATATTATGCATTCGGATTATGGTTCAGAGCGCTCATGATCAGCGCTAAATTCCATAAAGGACATAAGGGATTCATCAAAGGACATCACCATGGTATTGGATTTGGATGCTAACCGCTGTGCACGGTTCTGTTCCGAAAAAGCAATCACTCCGAACCCCATGGGAGTGTGTATCTGATCACTGATAACATAAAAAGCCTGCTCTGCTTTAACCCACTCTTCGGTGTCAAAATCATGCACCCAGGATTGAGCGACATCTTCCTGGTGTTCAGCCTGGTAGGTGAACATGCCACCGATATCATCAAAACGCCGTGCATCGCCCTGCGTCGTGTAATATGCAGCTGCATAGCGAGGTTCGCTGATGATCATACCGCATTCCGTACACACTTCCTCACCAAAACGAATTTCCGGTGGTTGGGAGAGGTCAATCTGTGACTGGCAGGCAGCAAGAAGAAGCAAAACGAGTAAAAAGAGAAAAAGGATTATTTTTTTATGAAGCATTATGGTTTTATCTGTAGATATCAAAATTTCGTGATTGGTCTGGGCACGCTTAAAGAGCTCCAGATCTGCGAAAAGCGAAGAAAGCCAGTGTCATGGGCAGCAGAGCCCAGGCCAACAAAACGGCGATCAAACCAGGCATTAGCTGGGAACCGTAAGTACGTACGGCATATATACCTGCAGGTCCTAAGACTTCCAATGAACCACGGATATTGAGTATAGCCGCGATCTTGAAAATTTGCATTGGATTAAGCAGTGTTAAGGTGAAAAGCTGGCCGACGCCCAATTTGAGTACCATGGATGTACCCATGAGACCAAGATCGCCGAAGATCAGCAACAAGAGCCAGATAAATAAGGCAATGCTGATGGCGGTGGAGCCTTTGCGCACCATTGAGGAGATCAAGAAACCAATGCTCAAGCTGACCAGGGCGAGCATAAAAGCTAGCAAAACCATCAGCAGGTAGAGATTGATCTCAGCACTGCCGCCTTGCAGTGCGATGAAGACGCCGCTGATGCCAAAGCCAAGCACCAAAGCCGAGAACAAGGCGATTGCCAACCCCAAATATTTACCCAATAGGACTTCGAGTTGTGTGACCGGTTGGGCAAGAAGGTAAAGCAGTGTGCTGCGCTCACGTTCACCGGCCAGGCTGATGGCACCCAGGGTGAGTCCCATCAAGGGGACGATCAAGAGCACAATATTAATGATGCTGGCTGCGGTGCGTCCAAACCCAGCCAGTCCGTAATCCCCAAGACCAGTCATTCCCAACCAGGCCAGGGCGAGAGACAGAGCGGTGAAGACGATCACGTAGATCAGGTACCAGCGGTTCCGCCGGGCATCCTGGAGTTCCTTCAGGGTGATTGTGATCACATTTTTGAAATCAAGCATAATTTACCACCTAAGATCCATTGAGCTGTTCGACTTCGAAATCAACGACTTGAATACCAGCCTGGGAGAGCAGGTTTAAAGGACGGCCTTTCTCCCAGGGTGTGACCATAACTCGTATACCATTACCATTGGGGGAAGCTCTATAACCATGCTGGATGAGGGTATCGATCGCTGGTTGAAGTTCTCGCTTCTCCAGCAGGATGCGCAGGGTTACATTCCAACCGGTTTGCTCACCGAGCTGATCGGGCGGACAATCTGCGATCAGCTTTCCGTTTTCGAGCAGTATTACGCGATCGGCCAGTGCGGCGATCTCCTCCAGGCGATGGGATGAGAATACCAGGGTCATGCCGCTGGTTTTCAGCTCCAGCAGCAGATCTAGGAAATCATCGCGCGCATGGACATCCAGATTGGAGGTGGGTTCATCGAGCACCAGGATTTGGGGAGCCCCTAGCAAAGCAATACCCAGGGCTAAGCGCTGTTTAAGACCTCCAGATAGCTCACGGATCAACTTTGTATCATGACCTAATAAGTCGACGTGGGACAGGATGGGCTGGATTTGGTCCTTAATTGGTGCAGGAACACCTTTGAGACGAGCAT
>DATKXE010000165.1:0-4668 GCA_035529195.1 Anaerolineales bacterium | reverse complement strand
CCTGACGGATATCCCAGGAGTTGGCAAAGCGATCTCCGAGAAAATTGACGAGCTGTACACCAGCGGGCATTTAGAGTACCTGGATAACCTCTCGGAAGAGGTACCTCCAAGCCTGGCAGAACTGCTGGAAGTGCCCGATCTAGGACCCAAGAAGATCTCCCAATTTTGGGAAGAGCTTGGCATCACCGACTTGGCTGGTTTGGAAGCAGCCGCCCGAGGTGGCGAATTACAGAATCTACCTGGTATGGGTCAGAAGTCTGAAGCCAAAATCCTAGCTGGTATCGAGGCGCTCTCTCGCCGTACTACACGCACCCCACTCTGGAAAGCATGGCCAGCTGCTGAACAGCTGCTCGCCATGCTGCGGCAGATTCCAGGGGTCGAAAAAGCTGCGACAGGAGGCAGCCTGCGCAGGATGCGGGAGACTGTTGGTGATTTGGACCTGCTAGTAGCCGCCAAAGACTCCTCTCCGGTGATGGAGGCATTTACGAATCTGCCCGAAGTATTTCAGGTGATCGGGAGTGGGAAAACAAAATCCAGTGTTGAATTTAACAATGGGCTTAGGGCTCAGCTCTGGGTGCATCCACCCGAACGGTTCGGAACTGCACTGCAGTATGCCAGTGGTTCAAAAGACCACAATGTGCGCTTACGCGAGCTTGCCTTGAAACAGGGCTTATCCCTTTCGGAACATGCTTTCACCAGTGATGATCAGGGTGAAATATTATGTGCCAATGAAGAGCAGGTTTATGAAGTACTTGGGATTCCCTGGATCCCCCCGGAGCTGCGTGAAGACAGAGGTGAAGTTCAAGCTGCCTTAGCAGGTGAGCTGCCAGAATTGATCGAACTCAGCGATATCCAATCTGAGCTGCACACCCATTCCACATGGAGCGATGGGAAAGTAACGATTAAAGAAATGGCTTTCGCAGCCAGGGAGCGCGGCTATAAAGTCCTGGCGATCACGGACCATTCTCCCAGCCTGGGAATTACCCAGGGGCTTGGGGTGGCTGATATTAAGCAGCAGCGAGAAGAAATTGCGGCTGCCCAAGAAGAGTTCGGCGATTCGATTTTAATTCTGCAAGGAGCCGAGGTAGAGATTAAAGCCGATGGAGCACTGGATTACACTGATCAGGTGCTCGCAGAATTTGATATTGTCTTTGCCTCCCTGCATGTCAGCCTGCGCCAACCCGGAGAACAGATCACCCAAAGGATGCTCAACGCGATTCAGAATCCCAACGTGGATGTCATTGGGCACCCCACTGGACGATTGATCCCCGATCGAGAAGGAGCGGATTTAGATATGGAGGCCGTATTCACCGCAGCTGCCAAGAGCGGTGTAGCGCTAGAGATCAGTGCCCACCCAGAACGCCTGGACTTAAATGACATTCATGCCCGCAGGGCGATAGATTTGGGGATTCTGTTAAGCATCAATACAGATGCTCATTCACCTGGAGAATTAGATCTGATGCATTTTGGGGTGTCCACAGCCCGTCGGGGTTGGGTAGAACCTCAAAATGTGATCAATACCTGGGATCCCGAAAAATTACTTGACTGGTTGAGAAACCGCGCTTGAAACGATCCAGCCTTGCTGGGCCGCGTGTCTAGCCATCGCTTCAGCATCTTCTGCGAAAACCAGCATACTGCCGTAATTTTCTACCCGATCAGCCAACCTGCGGATCTCATCCACACGCTTCGCATCGTGCTTGACATCTCTAATGTATACACTCAGGATTCGACTCGGGAAAGACTGGATCACCTTTGAATAAATTTCCGGGTCTTCTTCTCCGCTGTCGCCAATTAGAATGAACTTCAAATCTGGAAAACTTTCCAGTATATTGCAGATCGCATCCAGCTTGTATTCTCGATTCTTTACCGCCAACATGGAGTGGCGTTCAAAGCCCCAATCACGTAAAAAAATGGGGCCAACAGGAATATTATTGATTTTGAAAAACTCTCGAAAGAGACCATACATATTCCAGGGGCTGCTTGAAACATAGAATAATGGGTTCTTACCTGAGCTGTTGACCCCCTGCTGGAGTGCGTTATAGAATTTCTCCACTCCCTTCAGAGGCAGCCGGGTGTAGGCATTCTTCAGCAATACTGTGCTCGCTAATTTCAAACGGCTGGTCACACCAGTATAGACAACCGTATCATCAATGTCGCTGATCACTCCGAATTCAGCCTTGGAAGAGACAATCATTGCCTGACCCTGGGCGTATACTTTTCCATTTTCCGAAAGGCGGGGTTCGAGCAGCTCAAGATCAATTTTTTGCCAGCTGAATTCCGCTATTAAAGGTTTGTCAAGCTGGATGGATACTTCAAAAAAACCTTCCTCATCTGCGGTGATTTCCTGTTCAATGCCCTCGAAACTGGCTAGCACCCGTGCATTGGGCACTTCGTCGCTCTCAAATCGGCGGTACATATTTCGCAGGTTGTCCCAGATCCGGTCGGTCTTTTTAGAAGGTTTTATCCCTGCATCCTCCAATACCCGACCTTTCAAATCTATAAACCGTGCTGACCCAAAGCCCAGGTATGGCATAATCATCAGAGCATTGGCAGCATGGATACGCGCACCAACGCGGTACTTGATCCGATCAAATATTTCTTCTACCGTGTGGGCCAGCCGGGCGATCTTTTTCTGCCAATCCACTTTCATGAATCTCCATCGAGGATGATGAGCATTATAACCGCCCACCAACCCGGGTGGTAAATCATTAACTGACTTATAATTTATTGATTCACTTGTCTTGCACCCAGATCATTAGTATTATTGGTAAGATTGTGAGATAGTTCATTCGATCGAGGTAAATCCATCCAACAATCTGTAATGTAGTTCAGGGACAGAAGTTCTGAGAGGGTACAATGACTAGCTATGTTGAAAGTCTATTAGGTAGCCGCGAGCAAATCATCCTGGTTGCACGTCAGCACTGGTTTATCTTGGTGAGTGCCATTGTTCTCGAAATCGTCATAATCCTGATTTTGATCAGCCTCACCATCCTCGCAGGAGTGTACTGGGTTCAATTCGCATTATTGATCGGGGCAATTGGAACCATATTGCTCCTGCTGCCGCTTTCAACCATGATGCGCGATATCCTCGATTGGATGAATCGGCAATTTATAGTAACCAACCGGCGGGTAATTCAAATTTCTGGAATTCTCAATAAGAACGTCACCGACTCTTCCCTGGTGAAAGTTACCGACGTCAAGATGTCCCAATCTGCCTTCGGGCGTTTTTTCAATTATGGTGATATCGAGATCCTGACCGCCAGCGAGTACGGCGCCAATCTCTTTCGCCGGATTGAGGAACCTATTGATTTTAAAATCGCTATGTTAAACGCCAAAGAACTTCTGGAGCAGGGCGAAGATCCTCAACACGTTAATGTAGATGTCGTGGAGGTGATAGCCAGCCTAGACAGGTTGCGCGAGCTGGGGATACTCTCAGAAGAGGAATTTACCCGGAAAAAATCGGAACTTTTGGAAAAATTATAAATCGGGTTGTCATAATACTTTATTCAAGCTGTTCCATCCCAATCAGATACTTACAGTTCCTAGTAGTCGCTGATTGGAACAAAACCTGCTCGCAACACGTTATATAATAGGATTTGCAAAAGAGTCCATCATGGACCTGAAAGGATAAACCAACATGCCAATTCAAAAGTCTATATTAGGTCTTGTGGTGGGGATTATCGGGGTAGCTCTGGTTGCCTGTAATCTGGCAGCTTCGACCGAAGCTCCCCCGATTGACCAATCAGCAGCTCAAACTGCTGCGGCTGAGACCATCATCGCTCAATTAACCGAGGTTTCTGAGACATTAATTTCCTCCGCAACCCCAGGAAGCCTTCCTGAAGCAACTCAGACAGCTGTTATCTCAGCCGCTACCGGGACGGCAGTACCGAACTCACCTCCTCCCGAAACAGCAACCGAACAAGCCGCAGCCCCAACGATGACCGCCACATCGCCGCCACCCCCCACCCCAACCCTGGATGCGAATGATCCAAGAGCAGGTCTTGGGGATCCGACTTTTTATGATGCTTTCAACAATGGGGAAAGCTGGCCGCTCTACACAGACGAGCATGTCTCTTTCAATGTGAATAATTCCAATCTGGTCATGACAGCAGTAAACCCCAATAAATACAATGGCTGGATGCTCACCTGGCCGGTGATCAGCAATTTTTACCTGGAGATGACCACGAAAACCAAACAGTGCTCTGGAAAAGATACTTATGGCAATATGGTCCGGGCAGTGAAAACCGAAAATGGCTATATTGGTTACCTGTACAACATCTCCTGTGATGGACATTTTTCCCTCCGCCGCTGGGATGGGAACAAATACGTAGAATTGGTTGAATGGACATCCAGTGAGCAAATCAATGCTGGATCGGACCAGACTAACCGCATTGGATTGATGGCTAATGGCAATAAGTTTTCCATGTATGCCAATGGGAAACTGATTGGAGAATTTCAAGACGATACTCATCGGGAGGGCCGCTTTGGAGTAGTTGTTGGATCCGCGGCTACGGCAAACGTAAAATTCCTGGTGGATGAAATTGCGTATTGGGATATCCCCTAAAAGATGATTTTGGAATATTACACATCCGATCACAGAAACCAAAAACCTGGAAGAATTCGAATTCTTCCAGGTTTTCTTTTTTCGCTGCCCATCGGATCCGTTCC
>DATKXE010000164.1:0-6855 GCA_035529195.1 Anaerolineales bacterium | reverse complement strand
TTCCATAGGTTAATTCAATAGTCTCCAATAAGCTGGCATAGTCTTGAGCGGGCAGATTTTGTTCTAGGTCGTCGGGTGGCAGGGATGTCAGATAAGAATCGAGGTTGAGGGATTGAAAAATATCTCGGGAGCTTTTTTCTCCAATTACCTCGCGTATGGCCAATAATGTTAGGCGTAGTTGGGAATTGGCTATCTTTGTTTCATGATCCTGTACCATTGAGGACTCCTGAGATGTTCCAATAACAAATCAGTGATGAATGATCGCTTTGGATGGGATTTTAGCTGTTCTATTGTAATTGATTATTATGGGCGGTAAAGGTAAACCGGGTAAGTTTCACCCGTGCGGGAAAAACCCGAGTTTTCATACAGGGCTATCGATCCCAAATTATCCTCTTGAGTGTTGACCGTGATGCGCATCGCGCCGCGTTGTTTAAATTGGATCAGCAGATCACGCAGGATCGCATACCCGATTCCCTGGCGTTGGAATTGCGGGTGTATGGCTAAACGCGCCAGGTGACCACCCATTTGCATCGCGGTGCTGATTTGATAGCCAACTATTTCCCCATCAATCTCTGCGATAGTAGCAATTGCCGCTTGCCGGAATGCATATTCTAATGAAATCCGGGAATTGTGCCAAATTGATCCAAAAGCTAATTTGTCGAGGGCTTCAACTTGAAGCAAATCATCGATATTCATCGGTCGTATGAAGATCTCGGGTGCTGCCTGTTGGCTGGGGATCACGCCATTATCCCAGATCAACATCACCACATCTGTCGAGGCTTGAAACTGGCATTTTTCAAGCAGCTGTTGGAACCATTTTTGAAGGGGAATCGCAGCGATCTCAAAATTCGGTTCAGTCGAGATCATTTCATATGCATGGGACCAGAGCTGACTCCAATTGGCGATCAGATTTCGTTCATCATAAGCCACGAACAAGCGGATCCACACAATCGACTCAGGATCCGGAGGACATGCCAGGGCCGCAACCATACGATTATCTCTTTCTAATATTAGAAACGGCTGGCTGCCAATCCATTCAAGAGGTGGTCGCCAATCGAGGTGGCGGTGGACCCGGGTCCCAAAATGGATCAGATTTGCCAATTCCTGCTGATCTTCACTGGTCGCTTGCCGAATAGAGGTCTTCGTTTTGAGGATCATGCCGGTTATTCGAGATCTCAAGATATTCGGTTGAAATAACTGAATGGGGATTGGAGGATTTTTTTGAACAGCTTTTGTTTTATGGTTGGTTTTTCGATAGCATCCAAACCAGATTGCATCGTGATCAGGGCATCCATTTGCTGACCAAGACGCAGCTGAACAGCAGATAATGATTGCATGACAGCCGGGCGCAGCTCGTGGTCGTCGATTTCTTTCAGCAATTCTGAAGATTCTTGGTATGCCTGAACGGCTGACTCTAATTGGTCGAGTGCTTCGTATGCCGCAGCCTGGTTTCCTAAAGCGATCGCCTGCCGGCGGGTGTCACCCGCGGCTGAAAAAATTTGATCGGTATGCAAAGCCGTGTTCAAAGCTAAATCAGGTTGTTCGTCTTGTAAATAGGCAACACTGGCATTGTTGAGCATTTCAGCCGCCATGAGCTGCTCAGAAATTTGTGTATAACCATCTGCGGCTGCGCGGAAAGATTGGGCAGCGCTCAAATAGTTTTTCGATTTATAAGCCCGTTCAGCTTCCTGTTTCAGTTCCTCTGGAGTGATGGCATTTCCCATGATCATGAATCCTGTAAGTGTTAAAGTGTGATCTCCAATAATCCTTCTGCCACAGCACGCAGTTTCTCGACCGACATTTCACTTAACCGTTGGGAGATTTCCAAGTACGGGCGATTGATCGGTTTACTAATAAAATCCTGCAACTCTGGTGAAAGATCATCGAAGTGCTGCATTAAACGCTGCTGTTTGATCCAAGTCCCGATTGGACCGCGGCTATCCTGGAAATCCTTGATGGTACAGTTAACATTATTTGCCAGCAGTTCTAGTTCTGGAAGCGGTATAGATTCAGCGCCGAGCTCGAACTTAATCATCTGCTCCTCGCTAATACTGACCGTATTGGCTAACTCTAAGCTCGTCATTCCCGCTTCCAGCCTGGCTTTTCTTAAACTTGCACCAATTACCCTGTTGCGAAGTCTAATTAATCGCTCTTTTTCGAAAACCCGCGGTTCATTTTGGATCGCATCGATGACTTCTCGTCCCCAAAAATAATCTAAGGGGATTTTCAAATAAAAAGCCAACGCTTCCAGCTCCGGAAGGGAGGGAGAAGCCGCACCCTTTTCAAACGACTCCAATTGCGCACCTGAGATGTTAAGGGCTTCGGCACATTCATCGATCGATTTTGCAGAAGATAATCGAGCGCTTTGGATTAATATTCCTAATTTCTTTGATCGAATAGCAGCAGCTATTGGGCGATTCTCCATAATTACTCCAAGAAAGAAATTATCCTGTTATTAAAGAGGGGGCATTGTGTAGCCCATACCTGACCGTGTGACGATATGTTGTGGGTTGCGGGGATCATCTTCCAGTTTCTGTCGCAATCGAGAAATACTGACCCAAAGGATTTCTTTATCCTCCCTGTATTCAGGTCCCCAGACGTTGACCAATAAATCTTCGGAGGTCAAAATATTGCCTTGATTGTGAACGAATTGCAGAAGGAGACGATATTCGGTAGCTGATAGGAAGATAGTGTCCTCATTTTTGAATACCTCTGCCCGAGCCAGATCGATGCGCAGGTTGCCATGAGTAAATATGGATTGTTCGTATGTGCTGCCGGTTACCTGGGCACGACGAAGGACTGCGCGTACACGTGCAAGAACCTCGGTTGCTGAGAATGGTTTGACGATATAATCATCCGCTCCCACATCCAAACCACGGACTCGATCTTGTTCTTCACCCTTAGCGGTGACCATTATGATGGGTATTGAAGAGAACTCACGAATACGTTCGCAGGCACCGAATCCATCAAGTCCGGGCATCATTACGTCTAGCAGCACCAGATCTGGTTGGGTGTCCGCAACCATTTCCACTGCACTTTGCCCATCATATGCTTTCAGCACATCGTAGCCTTCAGATATCAGGTTGGCTTCCATCAAGCGGACATAACGGGGTTCATCATCAACGACCAGTATTCTTGTGACCATGGTTTTGCCTCCTTAACTCATGATTCTCGATTGTCCTCGCCGGCCTTATGATTCAATATTGGGAGGTAGATATGGAATGTAGTTCCTTCGCCGAGTTTAGACACGGCAGTAATTTCACCCTTGTGTGCATTGACGATCTGGCGACAAATAAATAAACCTAATCCGGTACCACGTACTGACCGGTTGTGATTGGGAACCCGGTAGAAGCGGGTGAATATATTGGGCAGATCTTCTGCTGGGATCCCAGGACCCTGATCGCTAAATTCTATGTGTGCGTGATCATCCTGAGTGTTCAAAGTGACATTTATGCTGGAGTCTGGTGCATATTTAATGGCATTGCTAACGAGGTTATCGAAGACTTGGGATAACCTGGTTGCATCAGCCTCAATTTCGAGTAGAGAGGAAAGCAGGTTAACTTGAATTTCCAAATCTTCATTGAAGGATCTTGCCCTCAGGGTTAAATCTTTCAGCATTGTGTCAAGGCGGATGGGTTGAAATTCCATGCGCAGGCTACCTGATTGTAAGCGAGAAGAGTCGAGCAAGTTATCGATTAATTCCTTAAGGCGATCAGTTTCTTCGTCAATGATTGTTAAAAATTCTCGTCGGGTTTCCTCGTCCCAATCTGCATCCTCTCGTAATAAAGAGGTTGCGTAACCTTTAATGAATCCTAAAGGAGTAAGCAGTTCATGCGAGACCGTAGCGACGAAATCGTCTTGCAAGCGTTCCAGCTGCCGTTCAGCTTCAAGCCTTGATAGTTGGGTGACCAAGTTACCATGCTCGTACAGTTGGGCAATATGGCCGGCAATATATTCCGCAATATGAGTATGCTCCGGAGTAAATTGAGGACCACCATAACGGACAAATACCAATGCACCGATATTCTGATCGCCGGCGATCAATGGTAATCCAAGAAAATAGCGGTCTTTCATGCGATCCTTGGTGAAATCACCCGTAATCTCTTGGCGAACAACTATCTCCCCGGAATTAAGCACCTCTCTGGCGATCGGTTCTCCCCAGGCTAAATCGATTTCTGAATTGCGACCACGACCGATTGCACGGGCGTAAGATGGTTCTATGCTTTCTGTCTGGTTGTGCACATATAACACAACATTGTCGAAAATAAAAACTGTCCTTGCGATTCCAATGATCTCATCCAGACTGGCATCAAGCTCGGATGCGCGCGTTACAACCCTGCTGATAGCATATATTGCATCCAATTCCTGCGCATTCAGATCTTCCGCTTCGCGAAATTTATCCGTCATTATTGCTACCAGGTGAAGGAAAAGAAAACGAAAAGCAAGTACCGGTTTTTAGGTTGGATTTGACTTTAATGGATGCCCCGTGCGCTTTCAGAATCTGGTGGACCAGCGCCAAACCAAGACCAGTACCTGGATATCGTCGAGTAACTGATCCATCAAGTTGATGGAATGGTTCAAAAATTTCTCCAATGCGGTCAATGGGAATGCCAATACCAGTATCGCTTATCGAGAACTCAATGTAACCTGTGTTTTCTTGGGTTGCCAAGCTCACCTTTCCACCTGATGGGGTGAATTTAATGGCATTATCCAGGAGCTGGCTTATCACCCAGGACATTTTATCGGCATCGGCAAGGATTTTCGGCAGGTCATCCGCGATATTGATCTCCAGATGGACATCCTTTAATTCTGCTTTGCGTAAATTCTGAGGTAAATAGGTTTCTATGATTTTGCGGATATCAAGTGGCTGCAAGGATAGACCCAGCTCTCCCTTCACTGCCAGGGAAAATTGGAGTAAATCATCAATTAATTGTTCCAAGCGACCTTCAGAACGCTGCAAAACGGAGATGGCTTCCTCCTGGAGGGGTGTCAAAGTACCTAAACTGTGATCGGCCAATAAATCCAGGTATCCTTTGATATGTGTGAGAGGTGTGCGCAGTTCATGGGATGTATTCGAGATGAAGTTTGATTTTAGCTGGTTGAGTTCAGTCAGCTTGGTGAGGGCATTCTGCAGATCTTCTGTTCGTTCTGCGACTTGCTGTTCAAGTTGCTGGTTTGAACGCTCCAGGTTGTTCTGCAGCTCAAAAATTTGAATGGTTACCACTTCATCAATGGATTTTTGGTCAGTGAATCCGAGCTCAATAAGTGCTTGTCCAATCAAGCAAGGAGCTCCGCTCTGTATTTTTTGTTGTTGAAAATCCAACGCGATGTCCAAATCTTCAGGTTCTAACAAGCCTCTATCGATTAATAACTCGCCCAATCGCGGGACGAGTGTTTCTGGGGCAATGCGGACGTCCATAGGGTGCACCCGGGCAGGAAACGCAGATTTTGTCAAGACGCTCGTTGCATCTAATTCTTCCTCGTTTTGCCTGGAATTAGGGTTTAGGCCTTCTGAATCCGGGAAAAGCATATTCACCCATAAATATTCTGCAATGCGAAGTTGAATCAGCGCTTATTATGCTCCGCGCCTTAACCTGACTAATAATATCTCTGTTTGCATTTCGTTGCAAGATTTAAACCAATGACTTGTAAAGCGGTTGTAAGGTTGCGCAGATCGTTTTTATTGCATAATCATAACCAGCAGATATGCGGGTAGAAGTAGCAGGAATTTGTGCATTAATATTTTTTCTTGGTGTTTAATGAAGGAGGACAATAGTGGTTTCCAGCGTACTGGTTATCGACAATGATATTGCTCTGACTGAAATACTTAAGGCTACATTGGAGCCAAAGGAATTTAGCGTACATACGGCTCATGAAGTCGAGGAGGGTATCAATGCCGCACACCGGTTGAATCCGGACGTGATTGTGCTGGACCTCTACCTGCCTGAAAAAGATGGTTCGAAGGTATGCAGGGATATCCGTGAATTCAGCAACACACCGATCTTGATCCTCTCAGTATTCAACAATCCGGAAGCGATAGCCCAGGCATTGGATGAAGGGGCGGATGATTATCTAATCAAGCCAGTACCAAGCGGAGTACTGATCGCTCATTTGAAAAAGTTAATCCGTCGAGGCAGGACGGAGCAAATCACCATCAATTCGCAAAACGACCTTTGAGCCTATGTCGGGCTAGATTAGCTTTATAATAATCCTAATCTAGGAGGCGGCTTATGCAAACCTGCTCTCAATGTAACGCCCTGTCACCAGACTCAGCTGCATTATGTGTTAATTGCAGCGCAGAATTAAAAGAACTTTCTTCCACTGCCGTAGCGCGGAAGGAATTTGCAGATAACGAACGCGTCAAATTGGTTCGAGTTCTTGTTGCAGACGATTCTTGTCCAGCTTGCCAATCAGTAGAGGGAACTTACGAAAAGGATGCCGTGCCGGTATTACCAATTGAAGGCTGTTCGCACAAAACTGGGTGTCGGTGCTTTTACCAACCCTATCTGACGACAATATTTCCTTAAACAGCGGATTTTAAGTTTCGTTATCCAACTTGGTGTCATTTAATACACTCTTGGCGAGTTCATACGCTTGCCGACGGTTGTTAACCAAACCGGTCGCTTGAGCTTCTTTAATTCTCTCCAGCATGAGACCAATGGTTGGACCCGGTGTTAATCCCAGCTCTTGCATGAGGTCATTTCCATCGATCAATGGAGGCGGAGAAATCTCCTTTTCTTTATTTTCCCACCAAGCCTCTAACAGACTCCTGACCACATCGACCTGATGCGCCCAAGTATCGGGTGGTAGAGTAGATCCATAAGTCGCGAGAGTGTCCGCTAGTGAAAGCAGGCA
>DATKXE010000163.1:0-2146 GCA_035529195.1 Anaerolineales bacterium | reverse complement strand
CCGTGAATGCCGATACCGATTTCCATTTCGTCTTCTGGAAGGTCGAACGTGGGCTTGCCTGCGTGTGGAACGGTGCATGAGGTTAGCGCCATGCCCATGCTGCGCCCTTGCCCATTGATCTTGCGAGCCAGGTCAGCAATCTCTTTCAGCGAGCGCTTTTCTTCCGCTGCCGCGCCAACTAGTTTTTCCATCAGAACGGTCAGTCCCACGCCGCGCCGACCAGCAGTCCAGAGACTGTCTTTAACTGCTACATCATCATCGACCACCACTGCTTCCACATCAATCCCTTCATCTTTTGCCAGATCGGCAGCCATTTTGAAGTTCATGACATCGCCTGTGTAGTTCTTGACAATGTGCAGCACGCCAGCGCCCCCATCCACCGCTTTGGTAGCTTCCAGCATCTGGTCAGGGGTTGGACTGGTAAATACAGCGCCAGGGCAGGCAGCATCCAACATACCTTTGCCCACAAAACCGCCGTGCATGGGCTCGTGCCCGCTTCCTCCCCCGGAAACCAGAGCAACTTTGCCCTTAACTGGCGCATCGGCCCGGATAATGTAATTTGGGTCGTAGTGAACTTTCACGAGATCTGAATGAGCTTTCTCGATCCCTTTCAGTTCCTCTAATACGACCTCTTCTGGATTGTTGATTAATTTTTTCATATAATTTGCTCCCGTTTTTTCAAGGCACATGTATTTTCTTGTGCCACGAACAGGGTTGACCCCTTAGGTTGTTTATTTTTCAGGAAGATTCTTTGTTACAAAGGCATCGTAGATTACGATACCGATCGGACCAGCAATCGCTGGGATCAACACGGGTGGGATCAGCCAATATAAGCCATCGAAAAGTCCCTTTGTGCCCACCAGCAAACCTAAGATGCGGGGACCGAGGTCACGAGCAGGGTTGATAGAATAGCCGCTGGGGCCGCCAAGCGAAAGACCAACTGCCAGAACCGTGAAACCAACTATCAGGACGCCCAGATTGTCCTTCAGGCCCATGTTCTTTGCGTCGCCACTTGCCATAATGCCCCACATCAGTACCATTGTGCCAAAGAATTCAGCAACACAAGCGGTTACCATAGAATAACCACCAACTGATGCAGCGCCTTGACCTCCCCAGAATGATGCACTAAACAAACCGCCGGGGCCAGTAGACCAGACATTTGGCATTCCAGCAGCGATTAGGCCGTCGCGGTAAACCAGGTACACAGCCGCTGCGCCGAGGAAAGCACCGAGCATTTGTGCGATGATATAGGGCACAACCTTCTTCCATGAAAAGCCTCGGCCTGTTGCGAGGCCAATAGTTACAGCTGGATTAAGGTGAGCACCGGATACACCTCCAGAGACGTAGACAGCGACAACAACCGCGAAACACCAGCCGATGACGATGGTATTCCAGTTATAGGCCGGTGCGGCAAGGCGAGGGGCTAAACCAACGTTAGCGACAACACCATCTCCCAAAAGAATCAGGATGAAGGTGCCGAATACCTCACCAAAGAACTCATTGATTAATCCTTTAGCTTTCATTTTTTCTCCTATTCATTATTAACTCTAAGAAATTTTGCTACGAAATTGTTTCTGAAAATTATCTCCCCCATTTTCATATTAAATCCATATACACCTCCTTATCATAAATTTTCGAATACTTAATAAAAAATTAAGGATTTGAAAAAACGTAGCGATGTATCAACAATGGAAGGTTATGTTTCTGTATGTAAATGATATCACATTTATAAATAAATTCAATACCTTAATATCATAAATAAAATTATCGAAAAGTAATATTCCTTAGAAGATTAACACGAAAAGTCATCAAACCCAGAAACATATGATAAAGAAAATTACCCTTATAGAAATAAGGATGAGTTTATAAATATGCTTTATCAAGAAAGCGATAGAATATTTAAAACAATCAGGAAGAATTTGACGTATTTTTTGAAATATGATCTAGCCCTTAGCAGTTTATCAAAATCTACCGGTTTCTTCTTTCATAAAAATGAAATCATATCTTGGCAGCAAATAGCATTCTGTCAATTCAAATAGAAGTCCTACTCAGCAGATAGGGCAGGCATATCCCGGCTGGTAACGATATCAATGCCCGTTCCAAGAACATTTTTAATAACAATCGTATCAAGCGAAACAGGCGCAGT
>DATKXE010000162.1:0-2847 GCA_035529195.1 Anaerolineales bacterium | reverse complement strand
TAGATGAATTGTCAGCGGCTCTTGCCCCAACACCGGGGATCTCGAATCATTAGACCATGGTGTTGCGTTAGGTTAAAGCCTTCTGGCACCATTGGTGATATTATTCACAATATCCTTTGCTTACCGATAAGAGACTAATACAGAGACATCACCCAAGCACCTGGTGGACCATTCCTGATGAAAGTAGAAAAACACTTGTTTCCGATAATCATCCTTTTCGCATTTATGATCTTTTTGGTGATTGGATTTTTACTTGGATTTGTCCCAGCGCACTGAGGCGCAAAATACTTTCAACGATGACCGCAACACACTCTGAGGATCAACCTCATCACACTAAAACCCGAAGATTGATGCAAGGTTTTTTATTGGCGGGGACATTCTTGATTGGTCTCCGTCACATACTCCCCGGCGAATCATCCAGGGGTGGAGCCTTCGATGCCTTCTGTCCTTTTGGTGGTGTGGAAACCCTATGGACTTACGTCACTACAGGACAAACCCTCAAGACCACAAACCTGCTCAATTTCACCATCCTTTTGGCCGTATTGGGGGTCGCATTGATAGCTGGGCGCGCCTTCTGCGGGTGGTTTTCGACCGTGATCGCTGCACGCATTGCGGACGTTGTGATGTGGAATGTCCGGTTGATATTCCCGGCATCCCTGAAAATATCCGCAGCACCGAGTGCATCCGCTGTCTGGAATGCCTGGAAACTTGCGCTGTGCGCGATGCGGTAACGCTCCAACTGGGATGACGCGAGCTTATAAACCAACCTTGCTGGGATCGAGTAACAAACTATTTCCCTGTACAAACACACACATCACAGGTCAATTCCCGTGTTAAACCGGCAACTGGGCATGCCCGGTCCTGCAAAGGGCAGAGCATAAATAAGGCTTGGAAATCTGGATTGTGCGAAAATGGCCGCCGCGTTATGCTACGCGCCGCAGTAATTAAGAACCCGTTATTTGCCAGGATATTAATCCCTTATCTTAGAACGCGGGGGATCATGAGAATACAACATTCCACCGATTTCGAAGTCCTTTGAAAAGATATGAGTCCGAAGTTTTCGAGTCATTTTAGGTCCTGAAATGATGTTGGGCTCCCAAGAATTTTAGGTCCATTGGTGAACGGAAACCATGATGATTTTCCTGCTGCCAATGTCGAGTGCTTCCCTTCATGCCCATATATCAAGTGCGCTGTCCAATACAATTATCCAAATATTACAACCAGCGAGGATATAATGGGGGATGTTTACAATCCTAACAAAGGAAATATGGGGTTATGCACATGACTGAAAACTGGAGCCAACCATTCAGGTACTGGATTCTCTCTGCGCTGGTCGTGTCTTTCGCGATTCTAACCTGGTTATTCCGCGACATGATTAAACCCCTGGTGATTGGGGCACTCATAGCTTATGTGCTGAACCCGGTTGTTAACTTCCTCGCGGACCGAACCCGACTATCACGCCCAGCAATGGCAACGATTGTGTTCCTCTTTGGGCTTATTGTGGTTGTGATCTTACCTGTAATTATGTTACCCACATTGCTTACTGAAATCCAGATTTTAGCCGCCGATTTTCAAGAAATCATTGCTCAAGCACAGGATATGGTTTCCCAACCGGTCCTCATCTTTGATCAGGAGTTGCACCTTGGGCAATTATTACCAGACTTCACCGAGATGTTTTCAAGGAGTATTGTAGGGTTCAGCGAAAATATATTTCACTTCTTGGAAACCGCTACGAAGAATTTGCTTTGGATCCTCATTATCCTCGCCGCCACATATTATCTACTTCGAGACTGGGCTCTTCTACGTAAGAGGTTGTCGAAATTTGTGCCGGAACAATATTTGCCCGACGCTCGTCGTCTCTATTCGGAAATCAAGCTAGTTTGGCGGGGATATCTTCGAGGGAACCTTGTATTAATGTTGATCGTCGGGGTGGTATTTTCGTTAGCCTGGGTCATTATCGGGGTTCCAGGCGCACTCGTATTAGGAATAATTACCGGGATCCTCACAATCATCCCTGATCTAGGACCTGCGATCGCCGCCGGGTTAGCAGTCGTGGTCGCGTTATTTGAAGGCTCGACTTACCTGCAAATATCCAACATCTGGTTTGCAATATTAGTGGCCAGTGTTTATATGGTATTGATCAATATCAAAAACATCTGGCTGCGTCCCAAGATATTTAGTCGCGGTGTTCATATGCACGAGGGTATCGTATTCGTTGCTATAATGGTCGCTGTTTTGATCCAAGGAATCCTGGGAGCACTAATTATCGTCCCTCTTCTTGCCTCCATCTCCATCGTCGGGAATTATACCTATCGCAGGATCCGGAAACTGCCACCGTGGCCTGATGTTACCCTTAACGATAGACAAGATGGCGAATCGCCGGGCGAGAATCAGCTTATCAACCTCTGAGCAATCGGAAGGGAATAAAACATAAAGAAATTCTGAAATTCTAGCTGGGCGACGGACTTACATTCCAGGAAGTGTGCAGGCAACATCCACACCAGGAACTATCTCCCGTCGTCGCTCAATTCCCTGGCAACACTTGTTATTGTGGTCATGAATTGAATAATGCGTTTTTTTCTCTCCGCGTGAAATTGACACAAGCATAGAAACAAGCTGCACAATCTTAGACTAGGAGATAGTATTTTCTTGGACTGTGGCTGATGCTTGTGCCATAATTGCATTTCCTTTGGGTCTGAAATCTATTCGGGAGAAGTACCGATGCCTACAAAAAAAAGCCGAGGCGAGTACGAAGACGAATTTACGAAGGCCATCATCAAATTCGAGAAAGAGCAGTTAGGCCGCGGCCCGGAGAGTGCGCGTACCTACATGCTTGACGATATGATC
>DATKXE010000161.1:0-4816 GCA_035529195.1 Anaerolineales bacterium | reverse complement strand
CAGCCCTGATTTCGATCTGATTCTTAAGGGATGTTGAGATGATGAAAAAGATTGGCAGCAAGATGAAAAGAGTTAACACCACCATGGCTATAATTCGAATGATCCGATTTATCTTGCGCCCTCTTGCCCGGCTTGATAATTCCCCAACGGATAAAGCACGCTCATTGGAACTTGCGTTATTAATTTCCATTTTTGAATACTCCTTAATTATTCTTTACCCTTCATAAAAGCTGTCCTGCCCATGGTCAGCAATGTGGCAATTACAGATATCAACAAAAATACCAAGAATGTCAACGCAGCCCCATAGCCGGTTTTGAAGGTCTTGAAAGCGACTTTAAAGATGTAAAAGGAAGCAACTTGAGTTGATGTTCCAGGTCCGCCGAAGGTAAGCATGTATACCAAGTCGAAAACCTTCATGGCGGTTAGAAGTCGAAACAGGAAGGTGATGATCACTGATGGGAGCACCAGTGGTAGCGTCAAGCGGCGGAAGGTTTGCCAGCCGCTGGCGCCATCCACTGCCGCGGCTTCATACGGCTCATAAGGTAGCGACTGGAAGGCTGCCAAGATAAGGAGAAAACAGAATGGCGTCCATTGCCAGATATCAGCAAACACTATAGCCGGCATTGACCATGTGGAATCTCCCAGAAATGCGATGGGTTGCGTGATGATGCCCCAATTCTTCAGGTAATGATTGATAAACCCGGATGATGGATCGTAAATCAATTTCCAGATCATGCCCACTGCAACTGGGGGTGTGAACAATGGAAGTAGAGCCAAAGATCGCAGGAAGCGCTGTGCTTTCAACTCAGCATGAAGAATCATGGCAAAGATAAAGCCTAGAATTGTTTCAATAATGGTTACAAAAAAAGCAAATAACAGCGTGAGTTGGATGGAGTTGCCAAAAATCTTATCTTTTAATGCTGCGGCATAATTTGCAAAACCAACAAACTCATTGAACGGTTTGGCAAGGGTGGATGCTGTAACACTCAACCCGAGCACATAAACAAGGAAGCCAAGAAATAGGACGATGATCACCAGCATCGGTGCGATCATCAAAAATGGGCTTCTTTTATCTAAATTTCTTATCACATTAACCTCCTACGCAAAGATCATTGCGCGTATTTATGGTTTTCTATCCAGGTATTTTAAGCATCGATAATCGCCTTTTTTGGGGTTGGCTTCAATGCTATCGGCGGTATGAGCCCCAAAAGTCAGCCAACTTAAGGATTACCTTCGACTGGGTACCGCTTTCCTGATTAACCTTTTTGAGAATAATACCATTGATATAGCATTTATAAATTTATAAGGAGAGGCGAATTGGAAACGCCTCTCCTTTTCTTATATTAAATTCTCTTAAGTTTATTGACCGTGTATTTCTTCCCATACGGTCTGGGTATCATCTAGGGCTTGCTGTGCTGTTTTTTCACCGTTCAGTGCCATCGCCACATTCTCGTTTAGCACTTCTTGATACTCCCACCACATGGCATCGGTTGGCCACGGCACACTAGCATTTGTGACCGCATCTCTTGCGGCGTCTGCCAATTTATCAGTGACATGGGCGCGGAAGTCCGGACTATCAAAAGTGGAATAGCGCATGGGATCAAAGCCGCCCACGATCAGGTTGGCGCGCAAGCTGGTTTCGGGTCGCATTAAGAATGCAAGGAAGGCTTTAGCTACTTCCTCATCTTTACACATGGTGGACATGCCAACAGCCCAGCCCGCGTTCATCGGAGCGGCTATTTGGCCTTTCTCACCCTGTACAGGCATTGGTGAAACATCCCACTCACCGGGGATCATGGATTCCTCTGGATTGTCTGTCATCTGACCCAGGTCAGTCCAGAACTCGACCATGCCAACGCGGCCGGTCACCCACATACCAAGCATTTCGTCAAAGCCGACTGCTTTGGGATCTGGGATAGCATAGGGTAATTCAGCAATCAAGTGCTCCAGCGCAGCCACATTTTCTGGTGAGTTGATCGTCGGATATCCTGCTTCATCAAACCAGCTGCCGCCAAAACCGGCAACACGGTTCAGGAAAGTTCCGAGCAGGATAAATGGGACCTTTATGGCCATGATGCCGCAGCCGTATACGTCGTTGCCTGCTTCAGCCTCGGTAATCAGCTTGCAGGTCTCCAGGTATTCATCCCAGGTTTTAGGCGGTTCAACGTTGTGTTTTTCGAAGATGGTAGTGTTGAAGAACATCAGGTGGATATCGCCATCCAAGGGAACACCGTAACGCTTGCCATCAATGAGGGTGTATGTATCCTTGAAAGCGGGCACAATGTCATCTATATCGTATTCTTCACCGAGCCCATCCCACCAGTCGGTAATATCGGCAAGCACGCCATTCTCGACCAGCGAGCCCAGACCGACATACCAGTATTGCATGACATCATACTGGCCAGCACCTGAGGTTACATCTATAGTGGCTTTCTCTATTATCGCATCGTAAGGAACAACTAGCACGTTAACCTTAGCGCCAGTTTCCTCCTCAAACCATTCTGCGAGAGCCCTGTCGGCAACCTGTTGCGGTGCACCTGCCATGAAGTTGATCTCTCGGCCTTCAAAGATCTTGCCACCTTCAGCAACCTCTTCGACAACTTCCTCCTCAGGTTCCTCGGCCGCTGGAGCAACTGCCGTTGGTTTCTCTTCAGCAGTAGGTGCGCATGCAACCAAAACCAGGCTGAGAATCGCGACTAGGGTAAATATTCGCAAAAACGTCTTTTTCATTTTTTCTCCTTATTTTTTTAAATTAATTTTTATTGACGATATTCAACATTTTCTCTCCAGCACTCACCTCCTTATGAATTTTTAAATTATTTTTGTCCACAAACCTCTCTGCTTTAATAAATCGGCTTAATTATTTATTTATCACATGCACTTGTTATAGAATAACATTTTTTAAAATTATACTATTGGACAAAAAAAAAATATCTAAAGCGCAAAAATTGCACATATGTGAATAAGTTCAAATAGATAAGATTTTTAGAAGAAGATATATGATCTAGAATACTCAAATTAGATATCGTAAATCAATGATAAATCCTGTCTGTTCTAAGAGTCAAATTATGAAATATTAATGCTCAGAAAATTGAATTTTGTAATGAAGGTTTATAATGAACAACCAGAAACGAGCAGGCATAAATGGAGTATCGTAAATTTCCCAATTCAGATCTAACAGTTTCAGTAATAGCCCAAGGTACATGGGCAATCGGTGGACCGTGGGCGCACGGCTGGGGTGATGTTGATGACCGTGAATCCATTAATACTATTCGCCACTCAATAGATTCTGGCATTAATTTTATTGATACCGCGAATGTATATGGTTTAGGTCACGCTGAAGAAATTATCGGGGAAGCCATCAAAGGAAAACGCGATGAGGTTATCCTGGCAACAAAGTTTTCAGCTATTGTTTTGGAAAATGGTGATTTTGATTGGGATGCATCTCCCGAACATATGGCTCAAGAATGCGAGAAGAGTCTGCGCAGAATGAAGACGGATTATATTGATATCCTGGCCATCCATTGGCCGTTGGCAGCTACACCCATTGAAGAAACGATGGGCGGGTTCCAAAAATTGATCGATCAGGGAAAAATCCGTTATGCGGGTGTTTGCAACTTTTCAAAATCACAAATGGAAGAGGCACTGAAATATGGAAACCTGGTTTCCCATCAATTTCGCTATAACATGTTAGAACGCGATAATGAAGCCGATGTGATTCCATTTTGTGTTAAGAAAGGTATTGGCATTCAGGCATATAGCCCATTAGCTCATGGCCTTTTGGCTGGTGAATTCAAATCCGGGGATGTACTAAAACCTGAGGATTGGCGTTCTCGATATACACTATTTGAAAAACCAATTTTTTACAAGATCATGAGTGTTCTCGAAAAGCTTGAACCGATCGCCAAAAAACATGATTGTAAGCTGGCAGACCTTGCATTGAATTGGATTCTAGGGCGTCAGGGAGTAACAACTGCATTAGTTGGCATGAGACATCCAAGCCATGTAGATGAAAACATAAAAGCTCTCGATTTAAATTTGAGCGAGACTGAAATGGCAGAGATCGACAAATTTATTGTAGAAGACGATCTGGGAATAAAAATACTTCCACCAGACGAATATATTGACAAGACCACATAAGCATTCCAAAATAATTAAGAGGAGGTTGACAATGAATACAAAAGCAAAGTGCATATTAACAATTGATGTGGGTAGTGGCAGTGGGCGTTCGATTTTTTTTGATATGCAAGGCAACCAGATTTCTTCTGCCCAGCGTGAATGGCTTCCTATAGAAGATCCACAGTATCCAGGTGCTTTAGACTTTGATACTAATAAATCATGGAGGCTCATCGCTGAAACTATAAAGGAAGCCATGTCCAAGGCAGATATTAAACCTTCAGAAGTAGTAGGCGTCACAGCCACTTCAATGCGTGAGGGAATGGTGCTATATAACAAGAATAAAAAAGTGATTTGGGCTTGTCCAAATGTTGACAGCCGCGCCACTGAAGAAGTCATTGAAATGGCAAAAAAGGATCTAGCCAAACCTATTTACCAAATAGGAGGCGACTGGCTAAGCATAATAAGTCCGCCACGATTCTGGTGGATCCGCAAGCATAAACCTGAGATTTATGATCAGATCGCGCACATGCATATGCTTAGTGATTGGGTTTTGTTTGAGCTTTCAGGAAGGTTTGTGACTGACCCATCCATTGGCTCCAGCTCAGGTATATTCGACCTCGCGAAGCGGGCATGGTCTGATGAAATCGTGGAAATCGCTGAACTTCCACGTGGTGTATATGCGGAGGTATTTGAATCC
>DATKXE010000160.1:0-3597 GCA_035529195.1 Anaerolineales bacterium | reverse complement strand
GGGTCTGCAATCGATGGCTGCCGGTGAAGATAAGAGAGATTGGGATTGAAATATGGATCACCAGCGCGAACCAGATCATACATGCGGGTGGACGCTCGTAAAACATCGCTTGGGGGCAGAGAAAAACCCCGGGTGCCGCCCTCATGATGCTTCAGTTCAGCGAAGGGTGTATAAACTACCCGATATCCCGCTTCCCCCGCCCGCAGACAGATATCAATATCACCGTATCCAATCTGGTATTCTTCATCGAAGCCACCTAAATCTTCGAATACCTCACGAGGGATCATCATGCAGGCCCCCGTTACCGCCTGATAATCACGATACCAATCGGGCGACCCAAAAGGTCCATAATGATGTTCTGGTAGTCGTTCGAAAATGTGACTGCCGTGCCCCTCTACCCCCATCACGATACCGGCATGCTGAATGTTCCCATCTGGATAAAGTAATTTCGTCCCAACCACACCGATTCCAGGTCTTTCTGCCCAAGCTGAAAGTTCATCCAACCAATCGGGATTGATAACTTCCGTATCATTATTAAGAAAAAGCAGCAGATCGCCGCTGGCTATTCGAGCTCCATAATTATTAACTTTTTGATAATTGAATCGTTGGGGAAATGTGTGCAGGCTAACTCGGGGATCTCTCGAAATCTGATCGTAATATTCCAGGGTGGCTTGATCTTTACTTCCGGTATCAATTATCAGAACTTCATAATTCTCAAAAGTGGTTTTTTGCAGGATTGAGCTTATGCAAGCGGAAAGCAGCTGAACCTTATCTTTGTTGGGGATGATTATCGATACTTTTGATCTGGATCGTGACCAGGTAATGTGCACACGACCTAAATCAGGGAAATCAACCCTGGCATCTTTTTCACCTAAAGCATGCAGATGATCCTCGATGCAGCGCGCTTGTGCAATAAATGCCCATGGCTTAGCGTTTGCTTCTCGTGCCGCGGAACCAGGCACCTGGCGCCAGTGATAGAAAACCTTAGGGATGTGGTAGATATTCCTTTTGGTTCTGGTTATACGTAATGATAAATCCCAATCCTGGGCACCATCCACTTCAGATCGAAATCCCCCATGTTCGTCCACGAGGGCATGCGAGATGACTGAATGCATTAAGTAATTAGTGGAAAGCAGCAGATCAGGAGACCAGGCAGAAGGTTTAAAAAATGGATCTAATCGAGTTCTCCCATCAGAGGATATCTTATCCTCGTCAAAATAGATAATTTCCGCTTCTGGATGCTGGTTGATCACCTGCACAACTTCAAAAAGCATATCAGGAGCCAATAGATCATCATGATCCATCAGGGCAATATAATCCCCGGACGCCATACTTAATGCTGCATTTGAATTACTCGAGATACCTAAATTTTCCGAGAGGTGTTTCACCAAAATTCGCTGATCGATGTTCAAGAAATCATCCAGGACTTCTGCCACCCCCTCCAGGGTGGAGCCTCCATTTGCTAAACATAATTCCCAATTGGGATATGTTTGAGCAATTACAGAATTAATCGTATCCTTCAATACATCCGGAGACGGATTGAAAACCGGGGTGATAATACTGATTAAGGGTTGCCTGGGAAATTTACTTGAGGCAGTTCTTTGCCCAGCAAGGACCTGTTTATTGGGTTCGTGATCGTAAATCCACTGCTGGTATGAATATCCATTCCGAGGTAGTGAAAACTCCTTGAAAAGGTAAAAACGAGCTCGCTGATTGACCGTAATTAGCGCAGAAAAAAACCCCTCACGCTTCCAATTGTAGAACATCAAGCGTGTTAAATGATAAATTCTTTCCCGACGGCTTCCTACCGGAATATACTTGATGCGTAAACCAAGCAGAAATGATCTCATAATTTGGGGAGGCTTGAAATTACTTTAAGGGTTGGCTATTTTCCTCTGAAAATAGCGCCAGGTGCGGTGGGTTAATCCACGCCAACCCTCAGAGCGGTAAATAAATCGCGCCCGTGCCCAATTAAGTCGCCAACCACCCCCTGATTCATTTTTACCAACCGTCGGCCTTTCCCGATCTAATCGGTCAGGGGCATATAAACCCTCGAGGCAATACTTCCTCAATGGAGCCGCTACTTCTCCCCATTGGAAATCATCTCCAAATGCTTCAAATTTCTGAAACCATGAATCCTTGGATTTATCAAGCATTGAGATCAATGCCTGCTCAACAGCCCTTGTGTCTTGAGGTGGGACAACTTGACCAAGCCCATATTCACGAATCCACTCACTTGTGATATCACCATCAGTGACTACTACCGGCAGCCTGGCCCAGATATAATCCAACATGCGTGTGCGGATGGAATAACGAGTTTCAATATGGACAGGGTGCAGCGACACACCCACATCTGCCTCACATAACAAGGCTTCCCTATCTTGATAAGAAAGCCATTCAAAAAAAATAATGGTTTTATCCTTTTCACCGATATTTTCCGCCAAAGATTGAGCGTCTTCAGCCATCTTGTGGCTGGGAATATCTGGGTTGGGGTGCCTTGTTCCTAAAAAGACTAAACGTGCGCCGGGGAATTTCTCAAGTACATTAGGCCAAGCCTTAATCAATGTTATTGGGTCCAGCCAATTCCAGATACCCCCACCCCATAAAACTATCTGCGCTGTAGACGGAACAAGAGGATGAATACCGCGCAGGAGGTTGGATGGCTGCGGTGGGCGGTCTGGATAACCAACCCCAACGACATCGATCAATGATCGCAGCTGCGGATCAACTCGATAATTCCTCGGATTGACTCGCCCGTTGGAGGTCAATACCCCCAGCCAATAATCTCTTTGACGCTCATTTCCGCAAATAAAAAAATCACCAATGCGAGCTAACTGGTTGGTGATGGCCACAGATTGCAAATTTAGACTCTGCTGTGATTTCAGGGGTTCATCAAAATAGTAGTGCAGGTTTTCTAAAACAAATGGATCATACAGATCTACAACAATCCTGGCATGAGATTTCCATAAAAATGGGAAGCGCTCGACCAAATAGCTCGATATTAGCACAATATCGCAAGAATCGACAATTTTCTGCAGACTGTCAGGTTGGTTTTCATGGTACTCGCGTATCTCTAACTGAGGGATATCTAAACTGGACCTGGCTGGAACAGCAATAGTGACATCTATATCACTGCTCAGCGTCCGACCAAGCTCCAGATAGCGCATTCCTGGACCAGCTAATTTCTTGTCGATTACATCATGGCTTACGATCAAAAGCTTTGATCGCCGATTCGGACCGGAGAATTCCGTTACCGGGCGAGTTATACCTTCCTGGATGATCGGCAGGTAGTAATTACGGACCAAATCCCAGGACAATTCAGGTAAACCGTGCCAGATCAATGTTTCTGGCATATCATGCTGCAACGCAAATAATGATTTATCCAGCACAACTTGGTTTTCTAACTGAACCTTCCGCTGGCTGCGGATTTCAGATAAATCATTGAAATATCTTCTGTAGCCTCGGAGTACAGCAGAAACGAAATCTGTCTTTAATGAGAGGAAGTAACGAACGATGTTTATCAGGTCAGACAACAGATAAGAAAGAAAAAATTGGACCAGGTATCCATCCAACAGTTTAAACGTGAATCGCAATCTT
>DATKXE010000159.1:0-4362 GCA_035529195.1 Anaerolineales bacterium | reverse complement strand
CTCTCCACACTTTTTCTGTATTATTAATAAAGGGTATTGCAGAAACAACAGATTCTGCGCGTTGATCTCCCATCTCAACAACCAATTTTGTTCCTAGCTCTGCACACTCAACTCCAATTATCGCAAAACCGATATTCTTGTCCAAATCTGGTGAGTAAACCGCGCTGGTAATCTCTCCCACCTGGACGCCATCACACTCAATCGGCCAGGGCTGGGCAAGCTGGTACATCGGTTCTGAATGGATCTTCAAGCCAACCAATTTGCGTTTTATCCCGGCTGCTTTAACCTCTTTCAACGCCTGCTTGCCGATAAAATCGACCTCTTGTTCGAGATCGACAAACTTCCCTAAGCCAACTTCATATGGATTGGTTTCTTCAGTCATGTCCTCCCAGTAATTTAACAGCCCGCTTTCCACCCGCTCTATAGACGACGGGGTAGCCGGTTGGATACCATAAGGTTTCCCAGCTTCCATGACCATCTCCCAAAGCCGGTCGCCGTAGCTGCCATCTTTGAGGTAAAGTTCGTAACCACCCTGCTTGCTCCACCCGGAGCGGGCAAGAAGAATTGGTATGCCTTGAAAATCTATCTCCTGGAACCAGAAGTATTTCAATCCAAGTACCCAATCGCCAAACATGTCGGCTGCAACATTAAAAGATTTCGGGCCCTGTACTGCCAGGGGGGATACATCCGGTTCCTGGATATTTACGTCCATCTGGAAACCAATTGCCAGTCCCCTTGCCCAGAGATGGATATCACGGTCAGCGATGGACAGCCAGAAATGATTCTCTCCCAGGCGGGTCGCCACAGGATCATTGAGGATGCCTCCACCTGGCGTGGAGAGAGGCAGGTATTTACATTGTCCAACCTGGAAATTTTCAAGATTTCGAGGGGTTAAGTGTCTGAGGAACCTGAAAGCATCCGGGCCAGTAATTTGAACCTGTCTTTGGCAGCCAACATCCCAAAGCGTGACACCCTTTTTTATGTGCCAGTAATCGCTGACCAGGTCTTTATAGACCAGCGGCAGGTACATGTTGTTGTAAGTGGTGTACGCCCTGCATCCCCAGCGTTCGGTAGATTCAAAATAAGGAGATTTCCGGATGCGGAAGCTGATCAATCTGGGTTTTTTACTTGTAGGTTTTTCAGGTTTATCCGCCATATTTTCCTCAACGAATAAGAGATTGGTAAACTGAGGTCCTGAACTCTTTCCGGATTGGGTATGTTTGTGATGGCAGGTACTGGGTCATCAAAATTGCGAACATATCTTCCAGCGGATCGATCCAGAAGAAGGTTTCAGCGTACCCGCCCCAGCTGTGATCGCCGACCGATCCCATCACCCCGCTGTGTGCAGCATCCACCATTACCCCAAACCCCAAACCAAATCCCATCCCCGCCATGGGTTCTGCACCTTCAAAAGCAATTGGGATGAGCGAGATGGGCAGGTGGTTGCAGGTCATCATCTCTACCGTTCTGGGTCCGAGCAATCTTACACCATCGAGTTCACCTTTGTTCAAAATAAATTGGGCGAACTGGCGGTAATCGGAGGTCGTGGAAACCAAACCTGATCCCCCGGAAATCAATGTCACCGGTGGTAAGTATTTACTAGATCCAGGCAGGTCGAGAACGCCCAAATTACTATCCGGGGTTTTGCCGTAGAGGGTACAAAAACGGTCCAACTTGGAGGGGGCAATTTCAAAGGCAGTGTCATCCATACCCAAAGGCCCAAAGATTTTTTCCTGCATGAATTCCCCCAGGGGTTTATCCGACAATATCTCTACCAGGTACCCAATGATATCCGTGGCGACACTGTAATGCCACTTTTCACCTGGATGAAAGATGAGTGGCAGGCTGGTAATACGCTCTGTAAATTCTTTGATTGTGCTCTTGGGATTGAAAAGGTCCGCTTCATCATAAAGCTTATCCACGGGAGATGCGGATTCATCATACCCGCCGTAGCTCAGTCCAGCTGTATGGCGCAATAAGTCCTGAACTGTCATGGGACGAACGGGTGTTTCCAGGGCGCCATCTGCCGCCCAAACTTTTGCATCCCCGAAAGCGGGTATGAATTGGCTGACTGGATCCGTGAGATTGAAAAGCGATTCTTCGTACAACATCATCAATGCAACGGATGCAATCGGTTTGGTCATGGAATAGATGCGGAAGATCGAATCTTGCGCCAGGGGCGTTTTGGTCTCCAGGTTTTGATATCCGAAGGTTTCGCGATACGCAAGCTGACCAGACCGGACAATGCATATGTCGATCCCGGCCAATTTCTCACTTTCAACATAGCGGTTCATCAGGTTGTTGATGCGCAGCAATCTATCAGGCGAGAAACCAAGCGCATCTGGACTTGCCAGCTCCATCTATGCATGCTCCATTTGGCGTATTTACCTCTGCAAAATATCCTAAGTCCCAATCACCAGGCCGCCATCCACCCGGATCACTTCACCTGAAATATAGCTGGCTTCATCAGAAGCAAGGAACAAATAGAGATTTGCAACCTCCTCTGGCGTTCCTAAACGCTTAATTGGGGCTCGCTGCTTAAACGATTCAAGTACTTCCTCCGGCATGGATAGCAGCATCTCGGTTAATATCATGCCCGGGGCAACTGCATTTACGCGGATGTTGCTGCGACCCAATTCACGAGCCCACACCTTGGTCATCCCTACGACACCTGCTTTTGCAGCCACGTAATTCGTTTGGCCAAAGTTTCCATCCAGCCCAACTACTGACGAAGCATTGATGATGGAACCAGATTTTTGGCGGATCATGAATGGTGCCACAGCCTGCGTGCAGTTAAAAACACCTTTCAAGTTCACAGAAATCACTGCATCGAAGACTTCCTCGCTCATTTGTTTGACAAGTTCGCCATCCTTGACCTTGACCAGGGTAGCGTCGCGCAAGATTCCAGCGTTATTGACCAGGACATCAATGCGTCCAAATGCAGCCATCACCACTTCAATCCATTCCTGGACAGCTTGGCGATCTGAAATATCCACTATGTAGAAAGAACAGTTTTCCCCGAGTTCTTTTACCGTCTCTTGCCCTTTCGCTTCATCTACGTCACATATGATGACCCTGGCGCCTTCCTGGACAAACTTTCGAGCGGTCGCCTTTCCTATTCCGGCTGCTCCGCCAGTGATTAAAGCTACTTTGCCTCTAAGTCTCATCGCCAGTCACCTCGTTTGCTGCGCAGGATTGGGATCAGGTCTTGCCAACACGATAAAAGCAGCAAGACCCAAACCATTTATCTCTTGATTATTAGTATGAACCAACCTCGCTGGCCAATTCCATGAACCAGTCGATCTTTTCTGGAGGTGCGATAGTAGGAACCTCGCACCCTGGAGCGAGTATATAACCGCTGTTATCCAACACCTGGTCGAGGCATTTTTGAACGGCATCTCGCATCACGTCTTTGCTCTCTGCCAGGAAACACTCGGTGGGCACATTGCCGATCAGGACCGCCTTGCCGCGTGCAGCTTCTGCCGCTTTTCCTAGATCTGTTCCAGAATCAACACTGATGTTGCTTGCACCAGTGGCGACCATTTCATCGAGGATCGGGTTCGCATTCCCGCAGATGTGGATGCCAACACCAACTTTCTTCTCCTTGAAGTAGGAAACCAGCTCCTTGTGATAAGGAAAGACGAAATCTCGGTAGATACCTGGAGAGATCAAGTTGCATGAAGCGGGTGCTTCCGAATAACCCACCCCGATCCCGATATCATTGAGTGCCTCGGTGAATTGCTTGGTGGCTTCGGTGCTGATCTTCATCAGCTCGTGGACAAACTCTGGATCCATTTTTGTGTCTACGATCAGGTTATTGGCACCGCGCAATCCCATGGCAATCGTCCAGGGTCCAGCGATCACGCCTGAAACGGGGGCATCTGTAACCACGTTCTTCAATTCTGCACAGGCTTCCAGGTATCCAGGGATGCGCCCGTCTTTCTGTGGATCAGGCACCTGGAGCTTGTTGAAGTTGCTTTTATCCGCAAGAAATTCATTAACCACCACGCTCATGCCGTCTTCGGGGTAGCGCAGCTCGTTGCCCATGGCTTCGATATCCATGCTCAAGTCCCACATCATGATCATGATGTCCGGCTTGTAGCGTTCATAAGCTGCGATTTGGGCCTTCGTGAAGACCTTGTGATCCTTCAGCAGCTCACTGATCGAAGCCCCGATCAGCTTGGCATTGCATGCGCCGGTGAAGATGTAGGCCGGTACCCGGTCTAGTTCAGGGTCCTTATCCGTAAAGGTTTTTTTGAATGCCGCGGATATTCTCTGTTTGCCGGTAAATTCCGAACTCATAGTTCACCTGCCTCTTCCCAGATATTCATTTGTTCACGGTAGGAGGGTGGGAATGTGCCT
>DATKXE010000158.1:0-5154 GCA_035529195.1 Anaerolineales bacterium | reverse complement strand
AACCAAAAGAAAGCACCTTCTCGGTAGAAAAACGTGCGGCCCCGAGGGCCTTGAGCGCTGATCCTGGTAACACCAAATAAACCAGGGTAGCAATAATAGGTTTGGTAATCTCGGGGCCGCACATACCAACTGATTTGAACTTAGGAGAATATAACCATGACAACAATATGGTCTGCAATGCCGATGGTAACGTGTCCACATTGTAAAAAAGAATTCCAGGTTGATGATTATTACAACCTGCATACCGGAGATTCTTTTGAATGTAACCACTGTGAAAAAGAGATATATATTCATTCTTTAGACACAATCATTGAATGTAATCTTGGCACAGACCCAAGCACCTGATTTGAACTTAGGAGAATAGCATGGGGACTAATTACTATTTCAGATACAAAATTTGTGACGGGTGCGGCTCATACAAAGAACGCCACGTTGGTAAATCGTCTGGTGGTTGGAAGTTTCTTTTTAGAGCTTATCCCGAACACTACGATAGGCCGATAATTAAAACAAAAGACGATTGGGATGTTTTTATCGCAGCCCACCCAAACGGATGTATCGTTGATGAATATGAATTAGAACACTCCATCCATGAATTTTGGGAAATGGTAGAATCCAAGCAAAAAGAGGGACCGAACATGCACTATGGTGAACATGATTGGATTGATTTGGGATATAGCTTTTGTAGTTCTAAGTTTTCCTAACCGCTTAAGGAGTTGTGATGGGAAGATGGTTTATAAGAGAGTTTGACAGGTATTGGGTGAAGTGCCGGGGTTGTGGCAAGCTTTTCATGTTTGAGCAAATGAAGAGGAAAAATAAGTGTCCAAAGTGTAAGCTGGACAACTTCGGTTGTCGGAAACCAGATAACAATGCGCTGAAGTAGAAGCGCAAAAAGGCGGCGCTCAACTTAGCTTAAATGTTATAAGAGATAATATGAACAGAGAAACAATACTGAAGCAATGGGATTATTGGCGCAAACAAATAGCTGACGGAAACACCGCATCCGCGCCCAGGGATTGGTTTGAGTCTATCTTAGATTATTACGAAGAACAAATCCAAGATGATAAGCAATCAGGCGGGAACCAATAGCACTTATTAAATAGAAAGGTGGGATATGACCTTAAATAAGAGGATGCAAAACTTAAAGAAAATGGGTTGCCATCCATCCATCTACCGAAGGGGAACTCTGTGGAGAGCGCACGTTAACCGTGCCGGGAACTTTTGGGCAGATGATGATTCGCCGTTCGCGGCTTTAGAATCTGCCGTGAAGTTGTGGAAAAAGAAAGGTTGCCCACTTGACGGCGCTGCCGAAGAAATAGACAACTTGCGAAACCAATCAAGCGGGATAGTTTAAACAAGTTGCGCCCAATTTGTTAGTAACCAATTTAAATGATTTTACACCGGAGAAAGCACATGTTAGCTAAACTTGTAAAAAGTTATTATATTTCCCCCTGGTTTTGCAACCTGTGGATTCGTGTGCCTTATCAACTGTGGCTTTGGGCCGATTGCACAAAATTTTGGGACACCGGCTGGGGGATACGAAGAAAAAGAGTTGTTATAAAAATAGGAAGGAAATAAAGATAATGCAAGTGCGGTATGACGAAAAAAGAGGAATCTATAGGGATTGTAGATTTTGTGAAGGACTTGGGTGTTTGGCTTGCCACGGGGAGGCTGAAAAGGCATATAAGAAAGCTTTTCCTAATGGACCGGAGCCTATCGCAACATTTAAACTCAACAACCCTACGGATATGGAAAGGGCCAGAAAGATAATTGGGGGGGAGGCCCTTAAAAAAGCCTTTGGTCATCATGGTGGCGGTGGCGTGTATGAAATCATGGAAAACCTGCTCAATTCGGATTAATGGATACTGATTCTAACGTAAGAGCCTCCGAAACCATCCCCGCCGCTTGTCCTGTTCCTGAGATACGGGATCGTTGATCATGTCCTTTTTAACCTTATCCTTGATTATACGTCTATTGAGGGCATCGTGGTAGGTTTTACATGTCGTGGTGCATCTTCTTAGAGATATCTCAATGTCGATGATCTGACGGGGTGTGAGGGGTAAATCCTTACTTAGTTCCTTGATATCTATCTCGGCTGGGCATTTCATTATTCTGTTATCTTAATTTTCTTGAGTACTAAATCCTGCTTTGTTTTTATCTCCCGCTGGTTCTCTTTAACCTCATTCAAAAGTTCGCTATTGTGGTGTGCCATTTCATAAAATCTGCGTACATCTTCTGTGTACCTGATATATTGTTCCGATATGCGTTTATCTAGAGAAGCAGATAGTTGATTAGTACTTTTTTGATACTCTAACTTCATTGCACCAAGTCTTGTTTCGTTAACTGTAGAATACGCAATCGAGATCATTAAAAAAGCTGACATTGTTCCAACAAAAAAGCGCCAAGGAACTGCCTTCTTGGAGAGTTCTTTTATTTGGCAATGTTGCTCACAATATTCCCTGCGCTCCGGTCCATCGTATTCTGTCATAGTTACCTCAGTCAATTTATTGATACTCCCCTTATGTTTGCACCGCACAATTCAAAATACCCAATGTCGGGCGCAGAATCACAGTAGTAAAGACCGACATCTACCCCAGTGTCTTGAGCAGCAGAGCCAGAACCGATTTCAAAATTGTCGTTGCTTGGGTCTATCATCTCAGGATCAGCGACAAGTGCGTTTGTCTCACCACTGGGAGATGCCCAGTTAGCAAAGTTATAATCGGTTCCGTTCCAATCCCACAAAGTATCCGTAGCGCAATCAGGTGTGCAGCCGCTGGTGCTGTCATATAAATTATTAGCAAGGTCTACAGTGTCAAGGTAGTTTACCGTCTTTTCTATATACGCAGTCCCGGAAGCGGTTAAGTTGACGATGTTATTTTTTATAACTGTGTCACTTGCAGTACCAACCGCAGCTTTATTTAAAGCTATTCCTATGCCGGTAATCCCCCAAAAAGTATTGTTGTTTATAGAGACATCATAGGGCAGCACAGCATCATTTGCGCCTATTACCACTCCATATTTACCATCGTACCCCACGTTCCTATACATGTTGATATTATAGTTGCACTCTAGTTTGTAGAGCATCCCGTTTAAGCCAGAAACCGTGTTTAGGTAGACATTTGTGTTATCGCTTTGGTTTGCTTCTAGTGCCGTTGTGTCCAGCCAGATTCCAGAACATGGGATTGACGCAAGGCAGGATCCGTCCATTCCAGCAGTTGTAACAGCATTGGAGTAAACATCAGCATCGTCAAAGTTTCTCAGATACACACCACTGGCAAATGGACTTTGACCCAGATTGAAGTTTGTAATCGAATTTCCTGAAACTATGTTTGTGCCATCACCGGATTCATCGGCCCCACTTATACCTATGCCTATGCCAATGGGTCTGGCAATCGTGTTATTTGTTATCTGCACCCCTGAGTATCCTATACCAAGAGTGCCGATATTTTTGATTTCTATTGCGGCAATCCACCCACCGGCGTCCTCATTAAGCCGTCCCATTTGTCCAGAGTCTGCAGCCCCACCGTGATAGATTGTATTGCCCGTAATCGTTATCTCATCCTGTAGGGTTGCTGCTGAATTAGAAATGTCTCCAATTGCACCGTAGATAATCAAGTCCTGCACCGTTACATATTCAGAACCATTTAGATCAACAGTGAACATTGCGGTTGAATAAAGAATGTCTGCACCGGGATCACCACCGTCATTTGCTCGGACTATAAGCCTTGTATCATAAACACGCGAATCTATGTCTCCATCTATAATTGTCTCAGAATGAAATTGCCCGTTTGCGTCAAGGTCAGGTTCGGCAAGCCACACATCGTCAACCCAGCAAGCATTACCGTTCGTTCCACCACTTGAGATTGTCACTACATGAGAGGCAGTGCTGCCCGATGGAAAAGTAATTTGTTTGGCGGTCCAGGTTGTGTCGCCAGTGCCTATCGCTAAATCATTAATCCAATTTTGTGAGGCTGACCACGTACTCAAATCGTCCTGAAGATAATTTGACCCGGATTGAATCTGTACCCCCATCGCGTTGGTGCCGTCGCTTTTCCCGGCATAATGAAAATACATCCTTGTGGACGTACTGAGAGAAACCGTGTTGGCAATATAAGCGTCATTTGCGGCGCCAGCTGAAGTGAGCTTCGCACTCGACCAAACTATATAATCAGTCAAATCATTTGTAACTGCCCCGGTTTCAACCCACACAGTGTAATTATTTCCAGAATAATACCTGAAGATTCCATTCCCAACCTTTGGCCCGATTTTCTCTACCCAACGGCGGGGTTCCATCCAGCCTGTAGTGTTATCCACAGCGCCATCATATAGCTGCCCTACCCATGTGGTTCCGGTTACAACTTGATACCAAATTGCAGTAGCGTCTGCCTGTGTCCAGGTATCCGACGCAGCAGTTGTCGGGCCTGTGATTGTGGACCCGTTTGTGGACTTTAGAATTACAGGGCTTCCGGTAGTCCCAATGTCGTTAGCGCCCCACACAATGGCTTCAGATACGTCTATTTGCAGGTCTATAATATCCCCAGCGCCAAGATCATTATCGTCAAACACTGATTGCAATGTGCCTGCTGTAACCGTGTAAGTGGCACCCCAAGCAGGAGCAGTGAAAAAGATTATGATTAATATTATTATACTGTGAATCATCATTTACCTCAATCCGTCCTCGCGGTGGTATGCTATGATGTTTTCTGTGATCGTAAGGTTGCCGATAGTCACTCCCTGGATTGCGTTTGCGGGGACTGCTGCATCTCTTAACGGGTGGGGGTAGGTGTAGGGTGTGAAATACTCTGTCCATGCGGAATCGACCCATTTGTAAAGCGTACCCTCAACTGGATATGTTGGGTCAAGTCCAACATTATCATCAGATACAGTATTGCATGGGGTATTGGTAATGTTATCAGGAACCCAAAAGCCAGCGTTAGATAATGTTGGCGTTATGGCGTTCATTGTCTCTACTGTGCCACACCCCATTCCAGAAGTCCCATCAAAAGATTCGTCGTAATCAAACCATTCACTATCTTCAGCTATTGCATCGCAACAGTCACTAATTTCTTCCGTTACCATCAAATATCCAGACCCATTTCCAACATGGCGATTATTAAAATAATATGAGTCTGTAACGTGCATTAAAAAAGAATTACC
>DATKXE010000157.1:0-4053 GCA_035529195.1 Anaerolineales bacterium | reverse complement strand
TTATACAGGCAGTTTCACCATTTCTGCTCTGGCAGGAGGCGCAAAAGGGGTGACTGCGGTTGATTCTTCTGGTGAGGCGATCCGGATGGGGCGTGAGAATTTGGCGGTAAATCACATCACGGAAGCGAGTGTGGATTGGATAGAGGCAAATGTATTTGAGCAATTAAGGAGGTTTCGAGATCTTAATCGCAAGTTTGACATGGTAATACTCGATCCTCCCAAATTTGCTCCTACAGCCTCTCATGCTCAACGGGCAGCCCGTGGGTACAAGGATATTAACCTGTTAGCTTTAAAGCTGCTGAATCCTGATGGCTTGCTGGTGACCTTTTCCTGCTCAGGAGGAGTGAGTGAGGATCTGTTTCAAAAGATAATCGCTGGTGCTGCACTGGATGCGGATGTCCAGGCAAAAATCATTAACAGATTAGGACCTGGTGTCGATCATCCGGTGGCGTTAAATTTCCCTGAGGGGTCATACTTGAAGGGGTTGATCGTCCAGGTATAAAAAAAAGAACTTCCAAATGGGTAATATTGGAAGTTCAAATCAGGTGGAGATGGCGGGACTCGAACCCGCGTCCGAAAGAATAAGTTCTCGAATATCTACGAGCGTAGTCGCTTGAGATTTGTCGCTAGATGAGCTTCAAACGACAAAGGTCCTCATCCAGCCAACCACTCAGGTCCGAAGACCCTCTTTCGCACGGTTAGTGGTGTAAAGTGCGGCACTCCGACTTTGAGTCGCCCGGGCTACCACCGGTCGGAGATCGGGGTAGACGGACGTGACCCGTTTTGGGGTCATACTCTAGCACTTACCGACTAAGCGGCAAGGGGGAGAGTAGAAAGGTTAGTGCGGTTGGCACTTAAAGGTTGCGCTGAGTTTTCGAGTTCGGCGCCTCTCGGCTCGCAATCCGGAACCAGCCTCCTCCGTCGAAGCCTGTCATCCCCTATTGCAGAAATATTATACCGTGAAACCTGGTCTCAAGCAAAGGTTAATTGGATTTGAAGGTTTCGGGATGATATACTCAATGCAACTTTTATTCCCTGGCGGTGTTACCTTAATTATGCTGGTGCACCTTGCCGAAAATGGTGAGGAAAGTGCCCGAACTTAGTGATGAGATCGCACTAAAATTAGCTGCGCAAGGCGATCAAGAAGCCTTTGGTGTGCTTTACGAGCGCTATGTTAGCAGAATATACAGTTATATTTATTACCGAACTGGCAACCAGCATGATGCGGAAGATTTAACCGCTCGGGTTTTCTTTCGGGCTCTGCGGCATGTGGAGAACTATAAAGATCGTGGTTTGCCTCTTTCCGCCTGGTTGTACCGAATAGCCCATAACCTGGTAGCGAACTGGCACCGGGATAACAGCCGCAGGAAGGAAATACCGCTAGATGAGATCATTCTTGTACGGCATAGTGGCGATCTCCCAGAGGCGGTGTTGATCGAGAATGAAGAGAAGGAAAATTTACTGCACGTAATTCACCGGTTGCCACCAGACCGGCAGCAGCTCATTATTCTGAAGTTTGTTGAACACTTATCCAACGCTGAAATTGGGCAGGTGATGGGCAGGTCAGAAGGTGCAGTGAAAAGTCTTTACCACCGGACATTACTATCGTTGCGTGATGATTTTTACCTAATTCTCATTAGCGGATCGAATGAGGGCGAGGAACTCGCTTGATGCCGAGAAACACAATATGGATAAAGCCTCATCTTCCGAATTAAATGCTATAGAAAGTGTGATGCTGTCTTCTCTGCAACCGGTTGATCCTCGACCGGAGTTCGTAGAAGGACTGCACCAGCGATTAACTGATCCAATGTCACCTACTGTCCGCTTTACCCGCCAATATTCATCGCAATTTATCTTATTAATTATTGCAACTGTGCTCAGCGGAATAGTCTTTATTCTTACTGCCGGCAGAGTGATTATCTCGCTGATCAAAGAGTTCAGGCTGACAAAATTCAAATAGATTATCAGAATTCGCAGTAAGTGAGGATGATAGCCACTCGGTGAAGTGGTGTTATTCATTTAATCGATAAATTTTCCGTCCATTTATCAGATAATATGGGGGAATTTATCTTTATTAAAGCGATTCGCCCAATAATTGGTACGCCAGCAGGTGGACATCCGCGATAAGATCAGCATCGATGGGCAATTGGTGCTCGGGAGTGGTGTGGATTAAAAAATGCTCGATAGTCTCTCGCTGCTGAGAATTGATGCCAGGGGATGAAAACAAGTATCTTAACCTCTCTAATGCACTTTCGGTATCTAGAGTGATATCATTTCTGGAGAGATATTCTCCAGTGACGTAACCTGCAGCACGACGAGCACAAACACGGGCACGACCTTCATTGCCATTGAGGCGGGCAGATTCTGCCATTTCGAGCTCTTTGCGGGTTAATTGTCGCCAATTTTGGGTGGTCATGATTTGATCCCTAAGCATCCAAGTATAACAAAAGTTGTGTTGAGCACAGAAAATCCAATTGACTCATTCTTCTTGAGCAAAGTAAAATTACCACGCGTAACATCATCTTTACATCAAACGAACAGGAATTCTTAATGTCTAGGGATCTGAGGAAGTATGCAAGCCAAACCAATGTGAGATTGATAGTGGGAGGCTTGCTCCTTCTGTTTGTGGTCGGTATAGGGTTGATTTATTTGTTCTATGGTCAAGGGGCTGCGTTAACCGGACTATTGTGTATGGTGGTAGCGTTAATTCCTTTAATCCTGATTTGGGTGATGTTTATCGTGCTTGAATTCATAACAAAAAAGGCTCAGGACCAATGAGTGAAAAAACAAGCATCATTAAAATCGGTGATTGGGTAGTTAGACAGCGGATTCCGGAGGTGCCAGGTCCACACCGTTTGATCCTTCTGCTCCATGGGTGGACTGGTGATGAAAACTCGATGTGGATTTTCACCCCTCGCTTACCTCGCAATTATTTAATCCTGTCTCCAAGAGGAATAACGCGAACCCTTTTAGGCGGCTTTGGGTGGGAAAATACAGGTGTGACAGGCTGGCCCAGTGCTCAAGATTTCCAAGATGCGATAGGATCATTGTTCGAACTGGTCGCGTCATTCAAGTATCCTGAACTTCGCTCCGACCAATTTGATGTGGTGGGATTCAGTCAGGGAGCTGCCTTCGCTTACACGATGATCTTGCAGTACCCTGAGCGCATAAATCAGCTGGCTGGATTGTCGGGATTCTTACCAAAAGGATTGGATAAGGAAATAATAGGGAATCGGTTGAAGAATAAGAAGATATTTGTTTCTCATGGGAGTGCAGATGAAATTGTTCCTGTTGACCAGGCCAGAATTGTAGTGCGAGAATTAAAATCTGCCGGATCTGAAGTGATCTACTGTGAGGAAGATGTGGGACATAAGCTGAGCGCAGGTTGTTTCCGGGCAATGGATGATTATTTTTCTGGTTAAATTTTAATAACACATAACACAAAACCTCCTGGCAAGATAAGACCAGGAGGTTTTATTTCTCCTTAGATATGCCGGTACGAAGATTGATTATTTTTCAGCTTGATATGCCAGGGTTTCGATGACGATTGAATCGAGACGTTCGCGGACGATCTGAGCGATTTTAATCATCATCAGATAACCGAACTGGTAATCTTCCTCAAATTTTGCGCGCAGCTGGGCGGAATCAAACTCAATCAATTTGCATTTACCTATTGATTTGGCTCCAGCACCAGCGGTATAGGGTGGCAGTAATGAGGTCCAGCCGAATACATCTCCAGTCCCCAGAGTATTGATGACCACCTCTTTATTTTGCTGAGGTAAGGAAGTCACCAAAGAGACTTCACCCTCAATGATGATGTATACTTTCCCGATGTCATCGCCTTCGTGGTGAAAGTAATAGTCTGGTTCACATTCTGTTTCTTCAGCTATGTTTGCCAGTAAATTTAATTGTTCTAATGAAATTCCGCTGAAGTAAGGATAGCGGCGGATTAATTCAGGGGAGACCATAAAGACACCTCTCTTTTCATCTACTCACATCACAGGGCTATCTCATCCAAAACCGCTTCAGTCACCTGTGGGATGGCTGCTGCAA
>DATKXE010000156.1:0-2788 GCA_035529195.1 Anaerolineales bacterium | reverse complement strand
TATTCAAAAGACAGCCTGGTGCGCTTAGAAAACCTGTTGAAGACCTGCGAGAAGAAAGGCATTGACCGGATCGTGATCAGCGACCACAACACCACTCGCGGAGCTTTCGAAGCGCAGAAGCTCGATCCTCAGCGGGTGATCATCGGAGAAGAAATCCTGACGCAAAAAGGCGAACTGCTGGCTGCGTATATGAAGGAAGAGATTCCGGCCGGGCTCACACCTTTTGAGACTATCAAACACTTGCGTGATCAAGGAGACTTTATCAGCGTGTCACACCCATTTGATAAGCTGCGCAGTGGACATTGGCAAGTTGAAGATTTGCTGGAGATCGCACCCCTGGTGGATGCGATCGAAGTATTCAACGCCCGCTGCATGTCGCCAGACTTTAATCGCCTGGCAACTGAATTTGCCAGGCGGCACGATCTGGAAGGTACGGTGGGCTCGGATGCCCATGCAGCTTTTGAGTTAGGTAGGGCAGCCATGCTCCTGCCGGATTTCAACGACGCAAAAAGTTTGAAAGCGATTTTACCTAAGGCAAAATATGAAACGCGGCTGTCCTCACCCTTTGTGCGTTTCACTTCCCGCTATGCGGTGCTGTATAAAGAAATTTTTAATCCTCCAGTACCTTGACCTGATGCCAGTTCGGGGTAGAATTAAATTGATCCGGAGCGGTGGCGGAATTGGCAGACGCAGGGGACTTAAAATCCCCCGGTAGTAATACCGTGTGGGTTCGACCCCCACCCGCTCTACCAAATATATTGGGGATCCTCTCGATAGAACCCCAATATATGGGATACAGGAGCCTGCTTACAGGCAGGCTTCTTGATTCACGTGCAATTCACGTGCAATTGACGTGCAATCAAAACATGGTTAAGTATTTCCGGAAAGCTTGTCGGAACTTACTGATTCCCCCATTTCTACTGGAATCGGTGTGACCAATTCATCCATCAAACTAGCTACGCCATCCTGCATTAAGGGTATCAGGTGCCCATAAATATCCAATGTTGTACTGGGTTTCGAGTGCCCCAAAATCTTGGACACAACCAAGACTGGAACCCCATAGATCAGCATAAACGAGGCAGCTGTATGGCGTAAGTCATGAAAACGAATTACCTTTACACCAGCCTCATTAAGCAATACCTTGAAGTCCTTTGACAAATTAGATGGACTTTGGGGTGATCCGATGGTAGATGGGAACATCAAGCCGAACTCCTGCCACCTCTCTCCGACGGTTGCTATATTCACTCGCTGTTGAGCCAGATGTTTCCGTAACGCTTGAAGCGTCTCTTCACCAAGTTGAATTGTTCTCCGTCCGGCTTTTGTCTTTGGAGGCCTAAAAACCATTCCCTGACCAGTGACGCGTATAACCTGGCGTTGAACCCTCAATGTGCCTTTGTTCCAATCCAGATCAGACCACTTCAGCCCAAGCAGTTCCCCCTCACGCATGCCTGTCTTGATTGCCAGATGGTAAAGGGCTAAATGCCGATTGTTCTCTGCGGCAATCAAGATCTGGATCACTTCCTCCTCATTTAGGATTTCCATCTCCCGATGGTGCATTTTGGGTAACCTGGCTCCGTGAGAGGCGTTGAAACCAACTAAGCCACGTTTGAGAGCATCATTCAAACTCCGATGGAGCAATGAATGAGCATAGTGGATATTACGAACACTTACTCCTCTCAGAAGTAAATCCTGATATAACTTTTCAATGTGCTCCAAACGTAAATCACGAAGCAAGGATTTCCCAATGCCGGGAAAGATATAGTCTCTGGCGAGCTGCGCATACCGCTCTCCCGATTTTGGCTCCACGCTTGTTCGATGTACAACTAACCATTCTTTCAAGAATTGCTCAACCGTCAATTTAGATCCTGCTATCGTCAATCCTAAATCTCTTTGGTTTTGCATCTCTCGTATCCAATCGTTGCATTCCTGAATTGTCCTGAATGTCTTAGTGATACGCTTACCATTCAGAGTCACTGCAGCGCGGGGCTTATCGCCTTCCATCCATATGGAACCTTGATTTCTTCCTCGTCGTTTCGCCATTTTATACTCCTTTCATCTTGTTAAGATTTAAGGAATGGCGATTCGACAGACCTGGTACTCTTCTGTTGTTAAGGTACAGTTGTTGCTCCAGGTTCATTGTATCAACATTTTGGTAGGTAATTGTAGAAAGAAGGAATGACATGAGGAAATAGGAGAGAGAACGGAGGACCCTCATTAGGGAGGGCACCCAATTTTCACTCTACACCGTATTGCCTGCCACCTTCTGAATTTGAATCGATGAATTTTTCCATGTCTTCAGCCCGAACTCTTACAGCACGTCCGAACCGAATACAAGGAAGCTCATTGCGACGGATCAGAAGATAAATCGTCGAAAGTCCAAGGCCGAGGATTGAAGCAACTTCGCTGGCGGTGAGCAAGCGAGGGAGTTTATCCTGATAAAGAATTATTCTATTTTTTTCTATCATTATGATCCTCCGTTGAATTGTCCAAATAATATTCCATTTTCATCACTATATTTTTTCCATACTTTCAGCAAAATATATTTGACCTCTTGGTATGCAAGTGTTTGTACATTCAATCATATGATTTTTCTCTCTAAGGGAGTTAATATATTAAGAATTCTCCCTTTTTGCAAAATGAGATGAAGTCAATAACTAATGACTTCATCTCTCCTCGATATTTCTCTTTGAGAGTTAATTCATTATTTGGATCGCAAAAATCACGTATCTGCTGATACCAATAGTCATCACCCTGTAATGGACCCCAAAAACTGGACATCACCCTAAGG
>DATKXE010000155.1:0-9863 GCA_035529195.1 Anaerolineales bacterium | reverse complement strand
TTCTTTGTTCGACCTGAATCCCTCCATGCCAATCCTCAACATACTTGGCTTCCTGGGTCTCGCCACCCTAGCATTCGCCTTGATTTTTAAGATCCTTCCAGAGGCGCATATCCGGTGGCGCGATGTCTGGATTGGTGCTTTTGTCACCGCAGTTTTGGTCGCACTGGCCCTGTTCTTATTCGGGGCATACCTCAACATAGGCAATATCGGTAATGCCCTCGAAGCCGCGGGAGCATTCGCAGTGTTATTGATCGGCATCTATACCATCGCCCAGGTATTCTTGTTTGGTGCCTTGTTCACCAAGGTTTACGCGGCCATGTATGGTTCCAGATCAGGGGAGAGCAGCTCAGATTAATCCCGGTAAGATACTATCCTGAAACAAGAAATATAAAATTACATGATGGTCGAAAAATCGCCTACTGCGAATATGGCGATCCCTCAGGACAGCCGGTCTTCTATTTTTGCGGGACACCTGGTTCCCGCCATGAACCCCTTTTCGGTCATCCAGCTACAATATGTACAATTTATAAAAGAAGGTCATCTCTTCTTCATCAGCGCATTTAATGAGATCTTCGAATTGATCGCCGAATCAAATACCCAGCAGCAGTAATTTTTTGCTCGAAATCATTTAGCTCTTCCCTGGGGGCATTATTCCAAACTGCAAAACCTGAGAGGACAAATTTACTCAACAAATCAGCCAGGCATGCCGAATAAATGATCGCTCCAGGTCATGTATAATCAACTCAAGATTCTCTATTCCCGGGAGCATACGGTGTCCGATACGCTGCTGGCTACCAAATTCTATATCCCAACCAGACAGGCAAACGTTGTCATCCGCCAACGATTGATGGAGAAGTTGGATGAGAGCATCCAGCACGGGGACCGTCTGATATTAATCTCCACACCAGCAGGTTATGGCAAGACGACTTTGCTCGGAGAGTGGATCCACAGATCAAAGTATTCAGCAGCCTGGCTCTCATTGGATGAAGGGGACAACGATCCAGTCAAGTTTATGACTTACTTGATCTATGCCCTACGTAAGATTAATCCTGAAATCGGCGAAACCGCATTATCCAATTTACCCAGCTCACAAACCCAAATCTCGATTACCCAATTAACCCCACTGGTCAATAAGCTGGCTGAATTCCCAGATAAAACCTTGATCATTCTTGATGATTATCACAACATCAACAAGCAGACAATCCACAATGTCGTGACCACCCTTATCGAACATGGGCCACCCGATATTCACCTCCTGCTTTCTTCGCGAGCTGATCCCCCGCTGCCAATTGCACGCTTACGTGGCCGCGGCCAGGTGACCGAGCTGCGACAAAACGATCTACGTTTTACCCTGGAGGAAGCAGCTAAATTCCTGGCCCAGAACACAGCTTATGATCTCTCGCAAAGTGACATTGCTGCCCTGAATGCGCGTACCGAAGGATGGGTTGCTGGATTACAGATGGCATCAGCCTCACTGGAAGACCAAAGTGATACCTCCGCATTTATTCAAGCCTTCACCGGCAGCAACCGCTTCATCCTGGATTACCTGATTGAAGAAGTGCTTGAGAACCAATCCGAAACAATCCAGAACTTCCTGCTGCACAGCTCAATCCTGGAAGAACTGTGCAGCCCTTTATGTGACAGCTTGATTTCAGGATTTTTCGATCCCCCAACCAGCAGCCAGGCTAGCTTGGAGGAACTAGAACACAAGAACTTATTCATTATCCCCCTCGATGACCGGCGGCAATGGTATCGCTATCATCGTCTATTTTCCGATTTGCTCAGGCAGCGCCTGGAGCTGCTGCATCCCAACAGGAAGATATCATTACACCAACGCGCCATAATTTGGTATGAAAGCCATGGATTTCCAGAAGCTGCGATCGAACATGCTTTTCTGGCTGGCGATAACCACCGAGCAGCAGAATTAATCGAGCAATCAGCAGAATCAATTCTCATGCAAAGCCAGGTGACAACAATCCTAACCTGGCTCAAAAAGCTGCCCCCAGAAGAACTGCAAACTCAACCAGCGTTGAGCATCTATTACGCCTGGGCACTCTTATGGAGTGGTGCTCCCCTGAAAATTATTAAAGCCCATATGCAGCTGACCGCTCACCAGCAAGCACATTCCGCTCAAGGGCTGCCACTGCAAGCCTTCCTGGCTATCTATAATGGCGATGTTGAGGAGGCTGGCGCTCTCGCTCAACAAGCGATTGATCAGCTGCCGGAAGATGATCTGCTATTACGCAGCCTGGCAAATTTCATCCTGGCCAGTGCCCACCTGGCGCGCGGTGAAACCGCAAAGGGGATAGCAATCCTCGAAGAAACCGCCATGTCCAGTCAAAGAGCTGGGAATGTGATGATCGCAGCTCTAGTTTTATGCGAACTGGGTGATGAAAGCCAGAAACATGGTCACCTCCACCAGGCACACCGGCTGTACAATCAGGCATTGGAGATTGCCATCAACGAACAAGGAGCACAGCTGCCAGTTGCGGGGAAAGCGTTAATTGGTTTGGGAGATATTTCCCGAGAATGGAATGACCTCCAATCTGCTGACGAATTATTAACCAGGGGGATTTCACTTGCCGAACAATGGAGTGTATTGGGTACATTTGAAGGATATATTAACCTGATATTGGTCAAAGATGCTCAAGGTGATACACATGAGGCAGATGAGCTCTTCTCCCGCCTGCGAGAACTGGCATATACATTCGATGCCAGTGAAATAGATGATCATGTGGTTGAAATGTTCGCTGCCCGGCGTAATATCCTCCATGATGATTTCGATTCTGTTGAGGAGTGGATCAAGATTCGTTCTCTTGACACTGCAGCGACATCGCCAATAAGTGGAGAGATTGAAGACATCCTGAACTCTCGCTTGCGGAAATATGAGAACACCATCCTGGCTCGCTTTCTGATAGCCAAGGGGCAATATGCAGAGGCGCTGGTCGTATGTGATCAAGTATTAGAAGAAGCGGAAAAAGCAGATCGGGTGTACCTGATCATCGATGTTGAAATTCTGCGAGCGATTGCACTACAGGCACAAAATAAGGGGGAAGACGCTCTGGCAGCGATAAGCAATGCTATGAAGCTCGCTGAACCGGAAGGCTTCATGCGGGTTTTTCTCGATCACGGTGAGACGCTGACCGGATTACTGAAAAATATGCGCCTATCATTTAAAGACCCCAAGCTTTCTGCGTACAGCGAACGGCTGCTGAATGCCTGCTCACCGCAACCAGATCCCGGTAAACCAATCCAAAAAGCACAAATAAGGCAGCCCATCGAGTCATTAAGTGACCGTGAGTTAGAAGTATTACATCTGCTCCCATCCAGCCTCTCAAGCACTGAAATGGCAAATGAGTTATCAATATCTGTAAACACCCTGCGCAGTCACTTGAAGAATATTTATTCGAAATTAGAGGCACACAGCCGCTACGAAGCCATCGCTAGCGCAACAGAAGCGGGTTTACTGTAGCCCCAAGTTTTATTGAGCATATTGATTCCCACCTCTTAGGTGGGTGATTTTAATTTAATCACCAATTTATGTGATGACAGCTCACCCAGCTAAGGACTACATTTACTTTGCAACCGGAGTTTATCTTATGCCGACCAGCGATCATATTCAAAATGGCAGTGTTTATCAAATTACAATCCAGGGCAATCTCGACCCCCAATGGTCCACCTGGTTTAACAAAATGGAAATTTGCTTTGATGCAGAAAACCAGATCACAACCATCACCGGACCAATCGCTGATCAGGCAGAATTACGCGGAATTCTGAACAAACTCTGGGATTTAAACAAGAGCTTAATCGCTGTGCATCACTTTAAGGATAGAATTTAGTAGCAGAAAGGAACTCCCCATGACCCCAACCTACATATTACCCTTAGCCGACTCGAAAGCCTCAATTGAAACCGTGGGCGGAAAAGGTGCTTCCCTCGCCCGACTGGTTAACTCCGGATTCCCCGTGCCCGATGGTTTTCACATCACCACCGAGGCTTACCAGCAGTTAATAAATTTCAACGAACTGAGCACCCCCATTCAGACAGCATTAGACACGGTTGATATCGCCAGACCAGCCACCCTGGATGCTGCATCGCAGGTAATTATCGAAGCAATACTCGAGGCGGTGATTCCTCCAGAAATAGCTTCCGCCATCGTTCAGGCTTATGCTGCCATACCAGGTAAAGATCCAGCGGTTGCGGTGCGTTCTTCTGCCACAGCTGAAGACTTGCCAGAAGCTTCCTTTGCCGGTCAGCAGGATTCGTATCTGAATATCAGCGGTGCAGATCGGCTGCTGGAGGCGATTAAGAGATGTTGGGCGAGTCTCTGGACGGCCAGGGCGATCAGCTACCGCATCCAGCAAGGGATCAAGACCGAGGGAGTCGCACTGGCAGTTGTTGTTCAACTGCTCGTGCCAGCAGATGTAGCAGGCATCCTCTTCACCGCCAATTCGATGACCGGAGTGCGTGAGCAAGCGCTGATCAACGCTTCCTGGGGACTTGGTGAAGCCATCGTGGGCGGCAAGGTTACCCCCGACACGATTGTTGTGGATAAAGAATCTGGTCAGATCGTTGATTACGAGGTGGCGGATAAGCAGGTGATGACCGTACGGGTGAACGGTGCCACAGAAGAACAGGCTGTACCTGAATCCCTGCGCAAAGTGCCTGCTCTCAGCGAAGAGGACACACAAAAACTCACCGACCTGGGAACCAAAATAGAATCACTATTCGAGATGCCGATGGATATCGAATGGACCCTGACGGATGGAAACCTGGCGATCGTTCAGGCGCGGCCCATCACAGCCTTACCTGCAGCGCAAGCTGCCCCCCCCACAGAATGGCCATTGCCCGATCCGAAAGCCCGGTATATGCGGACCAGCATCGTCGATCTGATGCCCGATCCGCTCAGCCCGTTATTCGCTACTGCGGGCTTGTCAGCCATCAATCGTGGTATTGCATCCATGAGCCAGGAATTACTCAACATGCCTGAAGGTGTCGAACTTAATGTCATGCTGACGATTAACGGATATGCTTACCAATCAACCGGCTTTCCTCCTCGGGTGTGGTGGCTCCTATTGACCCGCATGGTTCCATCTTTCCCGCGCATGCTGCGAGAAGGTGTACCATACTGGCAGGATGTGGCTCATCCCCGCTACGCTGAAATAGTTCGACAATGGACGGGAAAATCTCTTACGGATCTCCCCCCAGCAGAACTCCTGGCTGGGGTCAACCAGGTTCTGGATGCGTTCGCCCACCATTTGGGAGCTTTGATGTCCAGCACCATGGGTCCTTCCTCGGGCAGCGAAGTATTGTTCACCAATGTCTACAGTCGCCTGATTCAAAAAGACGGTGACCCAGATGCGCCAACATTCTTGATGGGCTTTAACAGCATCCCGATTCAGGCCGAGAAAGCGCTCTATGATTTGAGTGAATGGTGCCGGGAAGAGCAGGAATTTGTTGTTTATCTTTCAGGCACCCAAAGCAAGACGCTTATAGAGGATACCGGGAATTCAACGCCGCCTTCAGGAGTTGATCCAGGCACCTGGGGAGAGTGGAAGAAGCGCTTCAATGAGCATCTCGAGCGATATGGTTATTCAATCTATGATATGGATTTCGCCAAACCTCTCCCGATGGATGATCCGCTGCCCATCATCGAGATGCTCAAGTTGTTCATTACGGATCAGACAAAAAACCCCTACCAACGCCAGCAAATTTTCATTGACCGGCGCGAAGCGGCTGTTCAATCTGTGCTTGCCCGGATCAAAGGATTACGGCGGTGGGGATTCAATAAATCACTCCATTGGGCGCAATCCCAAGCACCATTACGAGAAGATGGCATCGCCGAGATAGGGCTCGGATACCCGGTGCTGCGCAAGCTCTTCCTTGAATTAGGGCAGCTCTTCATGAATGCGGAAGCAATTCAAGAAGCTCGCGATATCTACTGGCTGGAAGAACATGAAGTCGAAGAGCTGGTAAACGGACTTGAAAACAGATCAACCCCCAGGGAAATGAACAACCTGGTTGAAGAACGAAAAGCCCTTTGGCGAGCGCAGAAAAGTGTAAATCCACCCCCACAACTTCCACCTGGGAAGAAGTATATGGGTTTTGATATGGACGGTGTCTTAGCCGGTGGTGAAGGTGCATTGGAAGGTAATGTCCTCAAAGGGGTGCCCTCAAGTCCCGGACAGATTACTGCCCCCGCCAGAGTGCTGGCGGGACCAGAGGATTTCGATCAAATGCAGCCCGGCGAGATACTGGTCGCAGGCATCACCACCCCAGCCTGGACTCCACTTTTCGCCATGGCCTCAGGAGTTGTCACCGATATCGGCGGTCCTCTCAGTCATGGATCGATAGTGGCTCGTGAATACGGTATCCCGGCAGTTCTGGGCACCGGACTAGCAACCCGGTGTATTTCCAACGGTCAGCTGATCTCCATAGATGGGAATGCAGGCACGGTCACCCTGCATATCAATGAATGAACCCGGGTGGAGGGATTAATCAACCCTCCACCTTGAGGTCGCCATGCAAACCAGCAATCGCAAGAACCTATTCATACTATCTTTTACCCTGGTGGTGGTCACCCTGGGATTTGGATTGGTGATCCCAATCATCCCCTTCTACATGGAAAACATGGGTGCCGGTGGCACCGAATTGGGGCTGCTGGTCGCTTCTTACGCAGTTATGCGGTTGATCTCTGCCCCAATTTGGGGAAGTTTTTCTGATCGCATCGGACGTAAACCGATCATGATGATCGGCATCTTTGGTTACGGTCTGACGATGGTACTGTTCGGGCTGGCTACTGAACTGTGGATGCTTTTTGCTGCCAGAATATTATCTGGAATACTATCCTCCGCCACCTCGCCAACAACAATGGCATATATCGGAGACAGCACTTCCGAGGAGGATCGGGGTTGGGGCATGGGTATCCTGGGAGCAGCTGTGGGCCTGGGGACGATCTTTGGTCCCGCACTGGGAGGTTTATTGGCAGGTGAATCACTCTCCACGCCTTTCATCATCGCCGGGGCAATGTCGATGCTTGCCCTGATACTGATCGCAACCCTGCTACCCGAGTCACTGCCCAAGGAATCCCGCCAGCCGGTGGGGAAAAAAATTCCAATCCCCGAACTTCGCCTTTGGTGGCAGGCTCTCTCCAGTCCAATCGGGATTCTGCTGGTTCTAGCCTTTATACTAACCTGTGGGCTGATGGTTTTCTACGGGATCTTCGGCCTGTATGCGCTGGAAAAATTCAACTACGGACCAAAAGAGGTGGGCATAATCTTCATGGTAGTTGGATTGGTATCTGCCATCACTCAGGGGGGGTTAACTGGACCGATTACCCGGAGATGGGGAGAATCACCTGTGATCAAAATCGGCATGCTGGGTTCAGCACTTGCCTTTATCTTGATGTCTTTGGCCGAAAATTACTGGTCGTTATTGATCACGATCGGGCTGTTCGTTTTCACGACTGCAATATTGACTCCAGCTGTGAGTTCATTGACCTCGAAGCGAGCTGCGACTCAACAGGGTATGGCCATGGGATTGAGCAACTCATTTATGAGCCTGGGTCGTATCGCAGGTCCATTATGGGCTGGTTTTGTCTTAGATCTGAACCTGATCTACCCTTTTATCAGCGGGGCAGTGGTCATGTCAATCGGATTTATTGTCAGTTTGGTTTGGTTGAGAGGGGATTTACCTGCCACCACAAACCAAAAAGGGGTCGATCAAGCCACCCTAAGCTAACCATTCCCAACACATTTCTATTAAGATTCAATGGTGGAATTTTCTTGAAGAAGGCATGCAAACTGTTGAAACCAAAATTAGCGCGCCTCTGAAACCCACCAATTTTGGCTTAATGTTATTTTTCCCTGGACAGAACTGCCAAAGCCATATCATCGTTCTGAGGAGTCGCCCCCATAAAACTTTGAACATCGGTTTGTAAAGCCTCAAGCAAGTCATCAGCTCCCATTCCGAGATGGTTTTGGAATGCTGCAACCAGTCCACTTTCCTTGAAAAAATCATCCTGTTCATTTTGGGCGTCAGTAATTCCATCAGTGTAAATCAACAGGTGTTCAGCGGGTTGAAACTCAACCACCTTCTGCTCCCAAATTTCCTCTTCAAATATCCCCAGCGGTTTGCCAGTGTGCTCCAGCCGATGAATTACCTCTCCGCTGAGCGAATTAACTGCCAGCGGGGGGGGATGCCCGGCATTACTGTACACCAATCGTCCTGTACCTGGATCGAGAATCCCATAAAAGACGGTTACAAATTGCTTGGCGCTGGTATCCTCCATCAGGCGTTGGTTGACTGAGGTTAACGTCATCTCAGGGTGAGTTGGGAAATCACCTGCATAGGTGCGTAAAAGACTCCAGCTCAATGCCATGAATAAGGCGGCAGCCACACCCTTATCCACCACATCCCCCATTAGGATGCCAGTGAAGCCGCGCGGCAAGGGAATGGTATCGAAGAAATCACCAGAAGTTTCGTGCGCTGCCTCCATGGCAACTGAGAGCTGCCAGCCCGGTATTTTGGGCAGCTGCTGAGGAAAAAAGCTCTTTTGCACTTCGCCTGCCAGGGCTAATTCCTGAGCCATTTTGGTGTTTGCGGTTTCCAGCTGGGTTTGCAATCTCCGTATAGCCAGATGGTTTTCAACCCGGGCTAAGACTTCCTCGACGTGAAATGGCTTCGTGATATAGTCCACCCCGCCAATCGTAAAAGCCTTTACCTTATCCTGGATGGCGTCCAAAGCACTGATGAAAATTATGGGTATATCCTTCGTGCTTGCTTCACTCTTTAACTCTTCACAAACCTGGAAGCCGTTCATCTCAGGCATACGAATATCCAGCAAGATTAAATCAGGTGGTTTAGCTTTGGCAGCCGCCAATGCCAAGCTGCCCTCCGGCACAGGTCTGACTTGATAATCCCGTTCTTGTAGAATTTTAGACAGCAGACGCAAATTAGTCGGGGTATCGTCTACAACCATTATGTCCCCCTTTGACATTTTCCGATCCTTGTACAGATGGGTATCTGGGGTCATGCTTCATCTCCGGAGGCTTCAATCAATTTCAATACCTGTTTATACTCGAAATCCTGGATTAAATTCTTCAGCTGCGCAGCTAATTCCTGGTTGTGAAGAGCAATTTGTTCAACTGCACCGAGCATGCGGTCCATATCAGCTGTGGTAGTCGCCTGCTGCAGTTCGGTAATCAATTCAGCTGGCAAGGCTGCCAAATTAGTGGGTGTGATAATCGCAGCTGCCTTGATCTTGGTCGCTGGGCGCGCTTCCAAATCCTCAAATATAAAGCGAGCATCCAGATATTTTATCAACATATTGAATATCTCCGCTTCTTGGAATGGTTTGCGTACGAAATCATCACAACCGGACAGCATTACTCTCTCCCGCTCTTCTTCAAATGCACTTGCGGTCAGAGCGATGATGCGCGTGTCTTGACCTTTGGCCTGAGCTCTAATATATTGAACCGCTGCAAATCCATCCATTTCTGGCATCCGCATATCCATCCAAATCAGGTCAGGGTCCCAACGCTCCCATATCTGGATAGCCTCCTGCCCATTGGCAGCTTGGCGAAGAACAAATCCCTTATCCTGAAGCATTTTTACCAGCAGACGCCTGCTTGGATGATGGTCTTCAGCAATTAATATTCGATATTCTGGTTGGCCTGCTTCCAAACCCAAAACCCTCTGGCGCCGCGCGCCTTCATCCAAGTCGACGTCACTCTCCAAATCAACAAGAATTTCAAATTTAAACAGGCTGCCCTGATTGATTTCACTGTGAACTTCAATCTCGCCTCCCATCAGATTCACATACTGTCTGCTGATGGCTAAGCCCAATCCAGTCCCTTCCTGAAAA
>DATKXE010000154.1:0-4874 GCA_035529195.1 Anaerolineales bacterium | reverse complement strand
GATAATGAAGTGCCTGGGATAGATATCCCTGAAGAAATTCAAGGACGGATTGATCGAGCGGGAGATCGATCAGCCGAGGAGGGTGTGCGCATAGCCGTCGAGATGATCGAGAAAATGCGTTCCTGGGTTAGTGGTATTTACTTGATGCCAGCCTTTAATCGCTATGATTTAGCAGTACAAATTTTGGATCGAGTCAAATAGAAAATTACAACTTTTGGATTAATCTTACTAACTAAAATTTTTATGACCTAACTAGGAGGAGGGATGGGTTCATCCTTAAGTAAACTTGGATTTTCTGGAGGTGTTCTACGTAAGGTTATGATTCCTACAATCACGGGGATAGCTATGAACAATGTCCCCGTGCAAAGTAAAATGATGCTCGTAATCCATTCAGCTCTGGGATCATCAGGAAAAGGACCATCTACAGCTACAAGCACACTGATACATACACTCATCAATCCTGGTATTCCGCAGAGCAAGATGGCTGCGACCGTGATGGCAATAGCAAGATTCTTGTTTTCCACCATAATTCTCTGTGATTAGCTTCTCAGTTGAGCTCCGATTTTCTGGTCCAACTGCTGGATGATCTTCATGCGGATGCGGGAAACATCTTTATCGGTCAGTGTGCGATCCGGATTCTGGTACTTGAGACTGAAGGCGAGACTCTTTTTGCCTGGGCCTGCTTGACCACCCCGATAAACATCAAATAATGTGATTTCGGTGACCGTTTTTCCTCCTGCAGATTGAATGGTATCCATGATTTCCTGAACCTGGATCTTTTCATCGACCACGAAGGCGAGATCTTCAAGGACCGGAGGAAATATTGGAACTGGCTCAATCTGATAATGATCAGGCATTAGTGGAGCGATGGCTTCAACATCTAACTCGGCTGCAAGCACTGGAAAATCAGAAAAATCATAATTATCTTTTACCTGGGGGTGGATTTCCCCGAAAAAGCCAATTTCCTGGCCATTCAGTTTCACCAAGGTGCATTTTCCAGGATGGAATGATGGGTGCTGAGCTGGCTCATATTGGATATCGCCAAGATGTAATCCATCTAGCAACCCTGCGATGATACCTTTCAAATCGTAAAAATCCATATGAGTTTCATCGCTTACCTGCCAGTATGGTAAATCCCGGGTACCGCAAAGAAAGATGGCCAACTTGCGTGATTCTCTGGGAAGGATTTCTCCGTCCTCGGGGAGGAAAACTTCCCCTAATTCAAAAAATGCCAAGCTTGAGGATATTCGGCTGTTGCGTTCACCGGTTTCTAGAATACTGGAAAGTAAACTTTGCCGCAACACAATCCTGTCACTAGCGATGGGATTTGCTATCCGAATATAATCCGTTTCTGAAGCGATCTCTGCCGGGAAAATTCGACTTTCATTTTCAGGACTCGTCAGCCGTTGAGAGATCACTTCCTGGAGACCTAAATTGACGAGAGTGTCTCTCAGAGTTTCTTCCAGTAGGAGGGTCGGGTTTCCGCGTTGGGGAGGTAGTGTATCGGATAGTCGGGTTTCAGGAATGTGATCGTACCCATAGATTCGGGCGATCTCTTCCATGACGTCGGCTACCCCAATGATACCTTGACCGATATCTAAACGATGTGATGGGGTCTGCGCAGCAATGTTTTCACCATCAACCTGAACAGTGAACTCGAGCCGGGTTAGAATATCGCTGATCTGTACAGGTGAAAGTTTTATTCCTAACCAACGCTCTACATCTTTAGTGTTAAATTCCACCACAGGATCAACGGGTGGTTGGGGATAGTTGTCGACGAGGCCTTGAGCTACCACTCCGCCAGACCAGCGCTGCATCAGCGCCAATCCACGCCGAACCCCCTGTTCAGCTAAAGTAGGGTGAACCCCGCGCGAGAACCGGTATGCCGCTTCAGATGTCATACGCTGGGCTGATATAGTCCTGCGGATATTCGTGAAATTCCATGCGGCACCCTCGAGAAGAATTCTGCGGGTCTGTGGATTTACTTCAGATTCTTCACCACCCATCACTCCAGCAATTGACAGCGGACCAGCGGTATCGCAAACCAAAACAGTAAAATCATCCAGGTTACGCTCAACATCGTCCAGGGTTTTGAGGCGTTCTTGGGATTCCGCCGTACGAGTAATTATCTTGGGGGTACTCCCCTTCGCACGATTCAGGAGGATATCAAAATCGAAGGCGTGCAAGGGTTCACCAAGTTCAAGCATTGCGTAATTGGTTGCATCAACAATGTTATTGATCGGGCGCATCCCAGCCAGGTGAAGTCTGCGCTGTATCTCATATGGGCTGGGTCGAATTTCGATGTTCTCAATTAACCCCAGAACAAAACGCGGATTGAGTTCGGATTGGCGAATCTCGATCGTTACCTGCCCGACAATGGTTGGCCCATCCATATGGACATCCAAATCCGGGTGATGCAGTTCCTTCCCTGTAATTGCAGCGATTTCACGAGCTACTCCAAGGATGTTCGCATCCCGAGCGATATTGGGTGTGATCGCAATATCTAATACAACATCTCCCATATAATCCGCTAACGGCATGCCAACAGGGGCATCTGGATCAAGGATGATTACCCCTTCATGAGATTCGGAGATGCCCAGCTCTTTTTCTGAACAAGCCATTGAATAAGATTCTACGCCCCGAATTTTTGTACGTTTAAGGGTCATTAATTCTTGACCGGGTTTATGTCCGTCAAAGAGTTTGGCTCCCTCGCGCGCATAAGCGACTTTTATTGGAACATCAAGGGGACCCACACCTTTATAAGGAAAGAGATTTGGTGCACCAGTAAGAGCAATATGTTCTGCCTGTCCATCATCTAAACGGCACAAAACCAGTCGATCTGCATCAGGGTGGGGCATGACTTCATTTATTGCGCCAATCACGATTTTCTCTTTATCCCATTCGATCCCAGAAATTTTTGTCTCTTGACGAGTTTCACCACTGGAATGAATTTCGACTTTTCCCTCCGGTAAGGGAAGGCCTACGAATATGATCTCCTCAACTTCTAAACCTGCTAAGGTCAGTTGCTGAGCGAGGACTTCAATCGGCATATCGATGTCGACGTAATCTTTTATCCAGGAAATTGGTACTCTCATTGGATTACTCCTGACAGTAGAAATTCAGATATGAACATACCTTATGCAGCAAATCAGATTTGCGATAATTGCTAAGTGCAGATTAAATCAAGCGCACCATGCTAAAACTGCTCCAAGAAACGGAGATCATTAGCCCAGAAGTAGCGGATATCCTCGACGCGGTACCGCAGCATCGTAATCCGTTCTGGACCCATTCCGAATGCAAATCCGGTGTAGATTTTGGGATCGTAACCGCCATTTTGGAGTACGATCGGGTGAACCATTCCGCAGCCTAAAATCTCTAACCAACCGGTGCGCTTGCAAACTGGACAGCCTTTACCACCGCAAACAAAACATTCAATGTCCACTTCCGCGCTGGGTTCAGTGAAGGGAAAATGTGAAGCCCGAAATCGTGAGCGAACCTGCATCCCAAACATGCGTTTATTGAAATCGCTCAAGGTCCCTTTAAGATCACTGAAGGTGATGTCCTTTCCAACCGCCAGGCCCTCAACCTGGGTGAACTGGGATTCTGCCCGGGTAGTCACCTGCTCGTGCCGGTAGCACATTCCTGGAAGAATGATGCGAATCGGGGGAGGGTCATGGGGATTTTCCTCGGCATACTCTCGCATGGCATGAATTTGTCCCGGAGAGGTATGCGTGCGCAGCAATACAGGATTTTCATCATCAAATTCACCTTCAATGTAAAATGAATCTTGCATTTCACGTGCAGGGTGATGGGGTGGGAAATTGAGCAATTGGAAATTATACTCATCTGTTTCCACATCTCTCGATTGGTAAACCTGGAAACCCATTTCTGCGAAGATCTGGTAAATCTGCCGTAAAGTTCGGGTAATGGGATGCAGGCGGCCGATTGGAATGCTTCTACCAGGCAGCGTAACATCCAATTGCTCAGTTTCAAGTGAACGGCGCAAATCGGCCAATTTGAGAAATTCAACTTTTCCGGCGTGTTTCGATTCAAGTGACTGCTTGACTTGATTTGCGAGCCGGCCGATAGCTGGTCGTTCTTCTTTTGGAAGCTGGCCCAATTGATCGAAGACTCCCATCAGCGGCGAACTGCGTCCTAAATTCGCAACCCGCCAGGTTTCCAATGCTTCGGCATCATCCACATTGTCTAAGGTGGATATAGCCTCCTGCTCGATGCTTTCCAATTGCTGTTCCAACATGCATACCTCCACTGACAAGAAAAACATCCCGTCCATCAAGGGACGGGATGGGATTCCCGTGGTACCACCCAAATTGACCAATTAATTCTGGTCCACTCACAACCAACAGCTCAATGATACGATTGGTTTCCCGGGATAACGCTGGGAAAGCGGCCCAAACTACTGGATCAACAAGGATCGTTCCCCTGGGCAGCTCAGGAGGGAACTTCTGCCAATTTCTACTGTGTTGGGGTCTCAGTCAATGCCCCAGCTTCCCTGTCAGGTTTAATTGGCTTACTTTCCTCCATCGAGGCTGTTTAATTTGAATAAGATTTTCCTATTATCTGCAAAAACCTTATGCCTGTCAAGGTATTACAGAATATAACCGGATAGCTACCCTATCAATTTTCTTGACGGTTCAACAGGTCTTGGACTCTCGGATAACCAGCGTAAAATCCCCTGGTATCAGGCGGCAGCAAAGCGGCTAACTGGCACATGATTTCATCCGTATTTTGCTGTAATTCATGGTCACGATCTTTCCGGTCGACTGGAGGAAAGGTGAAGGGTTTGCTGAAATTGACTCTTATCACCGGGCGTTTGAGGGTGAGGATTTCGGAGGTGATTTGCCATGTTCCAG
>DATKXE010000153.1:0-2106 GCA_035529195.1 Anaerolineales bacterium | reverse complement strand
GTTACTGCAAATACAGAATCAATAGCATCAAGAGGTTCTGACACAAATTGAACAGCAAGTACTTGAGATCGAGCGGCATAAGTTTCTGTTACATCAAAACTGGTACTTCCAACATTTGCTGGGGTATCTATAACCAACTTTCTGCGTACTGCTTGTGTAGTATCTTCCCAATAAACTGAAAAAGCAGGAGAAACATCAGGTGTGTTGGTTGGATCTGTGTACCATCTTGTCGCCATTAGAAACTATACCCGCAGTTCGTCATGTGTGATTTGATTTCATCAGGGACGGTGGGGAATAATGTGCATCCCTTGAAATTATTCATAATATCTGCTCCAAAAGAACATTCGGTGTTTCCCGCCTGCCCCCACTTTCGCCATTTATTTATAACAAGATACTGACAAACATGAAAATCAATATCAGTGTTTAAAATGTACCCACAATCACCTTCAGGATGAGGACAATCTGCCACAGGATGCGAACAGCACACACCGCATTGGTTGCAGCTACCCGTCCTGCCACTCGGCGCAAATTCAAATGTAATCGTCCCAAGTGTCGGATGAACTACTTGAATATTAGAATCATAGCACCTGTTAATCGACAACATTGCCGGTAACACAATAGGCGTATCAGCCGTGTTTACGTCATCCTCGACTATTGGCAAGTGAATGATTCTACCGCTTGGTGTCTGAACCCAAATTTTGCCCACTATGTCACCTCTATCCAAGTTTTATCTGGATCAAACCACATTACATTTGAGTTTCTACCGCCATACCCAACAACCCTCACTATCGCACTTGCGGCTGATGGTCTTGTCTGGGTCATACTTCCTGCACTTGAACCCATGAAGATAGGCGCTCCGGGAGTCCAGTTCCAGGCGCTATGCCCCACCATTGTTCCCGGCATGATCGCTGCAAATGAAGCGGTATCAGCAACAGAACCCGGAGACATGACCAATAACCCTGAAGCCGTTGCCACTGAGTCTGCATTGGCTTTAGCAACTGTTCCAGCAGTCTTGACATATCCAAGATGACCTCTTGCCAATACACCGCTTGCCACAAACGATCCGGTGAAACCATCGTCAACGGTATCGGCAGGCGTGGTGTTGTATAAGATATTCTTCTTCGCCGCCACCGCCGAACTTGCAGCCGCCGCCTTATCCGTTGCGCTCGACGCGGCATCACTCGCAGAAGCGGCCAAATCCATAGCGCTTGATGCTACGTCAGAATTGGACGCAACACTATCGGGATCAAATGATACGCTTGCAAAAGCCATGATTATTTATCCTTAATAGTTTGGTACTGTGGAATATCAAAATGCCCTGACTGCCAATGATTAAAAACACTTTCCTCTGTTTCTAAGATATTGCCACAAGGACATATAATATTTGCTCCATGTGGGCTTGGCGGCCTTGGCTCCCGAAATAATCCAATAAATTTGCATGTTGCAGAATCGATTTCTTTTGGATCTATGCTTTTGCCGTCAAGCAACACCATCTCAGACCAATTGATTTCTCTTACTAATATTACACACATTTTATTTATCCTTATTCGCAATCCGTGTTGCCTTAACACCTTCAATGGAATTAACGCCAATCTTAACTTGCTTTCTAACCGCACGAATTTTTTTAATAATTCTTGTTGGATTTTCTTCCTGGATATCTGCTTCGACAATGAAAATAATTTTTTTAGTTCCCATTTTCTTATTTCCCGAGTAACTTTTTATAAAGCTCGATATATTTTTTAACATGAATACCTCTGTCAAAGTTTTCTTTCGCGTACTTGATAGTATCCGCCCTTAAAGTGCTTTTCTTGGCCGTTAAATCATTCCAGCACCTTTCAACCTGCTCGGCAATGGAGTGAAGATCAAAAGGCCTGGCGTGATATTTTGTATACTCTCCGTTATATGAAACAACCGGAATACCAAGAGCCATCATTTCCATCGTTACCCTCGAAGCAATGCCGCTTATATTGTTGTTAAATCCAATGTCTGCACCAGCCATGAACGGAAACAGGTTTCGATTCGCAAGCTGAATGTTCTCACAATACTTTTCCAACTGTCTCTCGTGTGATCTACAAAACAGATTTCGCCATATCTGAATTGGCTCCA
>DATKXE010000152.1:0-5235 GCA_035529195.1 Anaerolineales bacterium | reverse complement strand
TCTGTATGAAGTGAAGGTCGAAGGACTCCGTGCCACGTCATCTGTCTAATGCTGCTTCCGACCCGATTGCCGTACACCCTAATAAGTTAAACCCGCCAATGGGCAGGTATCATCGCACAAACTTCTCTTGCACAGGGCCTAGTCTAACCCCCACCAGCATAAACCAGCTCAACTATTCCTTCGCCTCCAGCGGGTTTGCTGCGAATGCTGCTCAACCCGAACCAAGTTAGCTCAAAACGTGCCGCTGACCAACGCCGAAGTTTCAGGCATGAGGCGAGTTAGAACATGGTTTCTTTTACTTTTTGCCTTCTGGTGGGCATGCATGGGACGATAACCCCGCTGTCCCATGCTGCGGCGCAGTTCTCGACTGAGCGTCGATCTGTGTACTCCCAGGCATGCGGCAATTTCAGTTTGTTTATGTCCCATTTTCAATAACGAATGAAACCTGGTATCTTTGTTCGTGGGAGCTCATAAGCACACGCCAACAAGGCTGGGACAAGCCTTTGACGTGGTGGTCTCTAGAGGCTTATCTCAGCTCAGCTTACCTCTTTCAACCTTCAAAGCTGCACCTGTGAGTTGAAGCTACCTTATCAAACCCCGACTCATTTAACAACCTGATATCCAGGGTTGACCGGATTACGAATATAATAGGATTGTTGATCCGACCAAATCCACTGAATTGAAAGCGTTTTTATATGCCTAAGCCATTTCAAGAAGAACTACCCACAGGTACGATCACATTCCTGCTGACTGATATCGAGGGCTCCACCGAACTGTGGGAAAAGAACCCGGAGCCCATGCGCGGCGCGCTGATTCGTCATGATGCCATTTTTGATGCCGCGGTGAATCTTCACTCTGGTGTGCATGTTCGCCCGCGAGGTGAGGGAGACAGCCGCTTTGCCGTGTTCCAGGATGCGGTGGATGCAGTCGCAGCTGCGGTTGAGATCCAACAGAACATGGCGACTGAAACCTGGGATATGCCGTCCCCGCTGCGCGTGCGCATCGGCCTGCACACTGGTGTGGCCGACCTGCGTATAGGCGATTACTACGGTTCAGCAGTCAATCGCAGCGCTCGTGTGCGCGGGATGGGTCATGGTGGGCAGACGCTGCTATCCCTGACGACCAAGGAACTTGTTCAAGATAACCTACCAGCAGACGTATCCCTTGCGGACATGGGCTATCACACCCTCAAAGGACTCTCCCGTCCGGAGAATGTTTTCCAGCTGATCATCCCCGGTCTATCGCATGAATTCCCTGCGCTAAAATCCCTTGAAAATCTGCCCAATAATCTCCCTTCTCAAACCACAGAATTCATTGGTCGTAACGAAGAGGTGGAGGAGATCGTTGAGATTCTCTGCAAACGAAGTGTCCGCTTATTAACACTGACTGGACCCGGGGGAACAGGCAAGACTCGCCTCAGCCAGGAATCAGCTGCCAGTATGCTGAACAGTTTCCCTGACGGTGTCTATTTTATCCCCCTGGCTCCCATCAGCGACCCTGAACTGGTGCCAACTACTATCGCCCGTGCGATCGGAGTCCGGGAAGGCGGCGGCCTGCCGCCGCTTGAAAACCTTAAGTCCTACCTGAAAGACAAGCAGCTGTTATTACTTTTAGATAATTTTGAACAGGTAATGGATGCGACTGCCATCGTCAGCGAACTGCTGGTGGCTGCCCCAAACATCAAGCTGATGGTTACCAGCCGGATCCCCCTGCAGGTGCGCGGCGAGCAGGAGCTCCCGGTCTCCCCATTGGATGTTCCTGGAAAAGATATGGCATTCGATGAGATCGAGCGTATTGAATGCGTCAAAATGTTCGTGACCCTGGCACAGGCAGCAAATCCGCGTTTTGAACTCAACAAAGAGAACAGCGCTGCAATCGCCGAAATTTGCCGCCGACTGGACGGCTTACCCCTGGCGATCGAGATCGCGGCTGCCAGATCCAGGATGCTTTCACCCCAGGCGATGCTCAAGCGCCTGGATAAGAGCCTTAAACTGCTGACTGGGGGTCCCAGGGATCTGCCTGCCAGGCAGCAAACCCTGCGGGGAGCGATTGATTGGAGCTATGACCTGCTCGAACCTGATGACCGGACGCTTTTCGCCCGTTTGGGTGTCTTTGTGGGCGGGTTTACTCTGGAGGCAGCGGAGGCAGTTTGCAATTCAAAGGACCAATTGGATGTATTCGTGGGGATCGAAACTTTGCTGAACAACAGCCTGCTCAAGCTTGCTAATCCCACCGATGACGAGCCACGTTTCGAATTACTGCAGACGATCCGCGAATACGCGCTTGAGCAGCTGATAGCTATGGGGGAATTGGAGGAAATGCGCCAATACCATGCCGAGTATTTCAATGAGAAATCAGATGAGATCATGTGGCAGCTCTACTCAACCAACTCGGTTGAGTCCTTGAGAGTTCTGGAAACAGAACAGGATAACTTCCGTGCGGCGCTGCATTGGAGCCTGGAATCCCCGGACAGAATCGGAGTAGGCATTCAGATCGCGTATCATATCTTCTGGTTCTGGTACCGCTACGGGCACTTCCATGAAGGACGCGATTGGTGTGAACGCCTGCTTTCCAGGACTGATGATATGGGCCGCCACCCTCTACGAGCGATGGTGCTGGCAACTATTGGTATGATGGCAATGTGGGAGGGTGATTTGAACGTGGCCGTGGATTATTCGCTTGAAAGCCTGGAAATCTGGCGTGCTCTTGAAGAACCGGAAGGTATGGGGTTCTCATTGTTGACCGTTGGCGTTGTGCTGCTCAACCAGGGACAGGATGACCGGGCGCGCCCGTATTTAGAAGAATCTATCGAAGTGTTCAGGGGGATTGGGGCAACCTGGATTGAGGGTACGGCCCTGGTGCACCTTGGGAATGTCGCTCTTGGCCAGGGGGATATTGAGGCTGCCCTGGATTACCTGGAAAAAGGGGAGAAAATTGCCCGTCAAGTCGGGGATCCATGGCAGATCGCTTTCGCAGTCAACAACAGGGGTGAAGTGGCACGTGTGCAGGGAGAGTACGACAAAGCTCAGCGCTACTACATCGAGACCGAGCAGCTATACCAGCAGGCGGATGCCAAAGGTGACCAGGCGCGGCTGGTCCACACCCTGGCCTATATTGCCCAACATGAGGGCGATCTGGAGACAGCCGAAGCCAGGTTCCGGGAGAGCCTGGAGAGCTTCCTGGAATTGGGCAACAAGCGCGGTATCGCTGAATGCCTGGCTGGGTTGGCCGGTTTGGCTGCAGAGCGCGGAGAGACCGAATGGGCGGTACCCCTTTTAGCTGCGTCTGAAGCTTTACTCCATTCTTTCGGCGCTGCCTGGTGGCCGGCAGACCGGGTTGAATTTGAGCGCAGCCTGGAGTCTACCCGCTCTGCGCTGGAGCAGGCTGAATTCGATGACCTGTGGGAACAGGGGGAAAAGTTCAGCCTGGAGGAGGCGGTGAAGTATGCCTCGGGCTCCAATGCGAAATCCTATTCCTGAACTGCTGATATTTCCATATTGGGTCATCAGCGAGAGTGTGTAAAGCGTCCCTAAACAGTCTCTGTCAAGTGTTGAAATGCATTAAATCAGGTAGATTGCTTTGGTCGCTGCGCTCCCTCGCAATGACATTATCAATAAGTCAGGCAGCCAGATTAAATACAAAAAAACGCTCGCTGAATCAGGCGAGCGTTTTGATTTATTATCAAGTGAAAAGTTACGTAGTAGCTTTCACACCCAGCGCTTTCAATAATCCAGGAAAACCCGCCTCAGGCCCGGTTTCAATGTTGTGAGTTCGTGAAACCTTATCGCCAGCAAAGCTGATTTCACTGGTGCTGGAAGGGAAGGTGACCATTTCACCGCTGGCAGGGATGACACCCATGCCCATGGCAGAAAGGTCGAAGTCCCTGGTAAATGTGCCGGTAAAGTAACTGGTTAACATCACTTTGTCACCATGTTCGTGAATATCTTCAATGTGGACTTTGATATCCGGGAATGAGTTTTTAAACATCTGACCCATGCCAATCCAGCCGGCTTTGTCAAATGGCGGACCACCAACTTCATCGGTGCCCTGAAAATCATCGGATAGGCGACTGTTCGCCAGCTCAAGGTTATCAAAGCTATATGTTTCTTTGGCCAGGTCTATCTTGTTCATAATTTATTACTCTCCTTGGTATTTTGGGTTGGGTTAGATTGATTGAGGAAGCTAATTTATGGATGTTTGAGATCTCACTACTGGTTTTGTTCCATCAATTGCTACAAGACCAGATGGTTATCAAGAACTCCTCAATTATACTAGATAATAGAGACCTTATATGTATCAATTATACCGTAAGATATATCTGCGGAAATGAGAGTATGTTAAAAAATTTGATTTATGTGTTTGGATAATGGGGTAAATTCGTTTGCCATTGCGGTGACTAAGGTATATACCCGTCCCGCCAGTAATTACTCCTGCCAGTCCCCCAGAAGATTTGCGCCCCTGCTGATCCTGGAAGGTCATAAGCTACCAACCCGGAGTGGGCGGTATTGAGCAGCACCTCCAGGTCTGGATCGGCGTCGATATCCGCCAGGGTAGGTGCTGCCAGTGCTCCGTTCCAATCCCCGGAGTGAGCAGCCGGCAGATCGACCTCGTAAAGCGGCTGCCCCAGGTAGTTCAAGATGTGCAGTTGGCCGGTTTTCCCGCTGCCTTTTTCAACCCATGAAGCGAAGATCACTTCTGCTTTTCCATCGGCATTCAAGTCCACCACGGTGGGTTCAGAAGCGAAGCGCAGAATGCCCTCACCTGGCTGATTAATTGAATAGGGCCAAACGCCGTGCTCAGTTTTATCCAACCAGAAGGCATGCATGCGCCCATCATAAGAGGGGAACAAGATTTCCATAAATCCGTCGCCATCCAGATCAGCGATGACCGGGTTGGGTTGGGTGTTTTCAATCTGGTTGTAATCCTCGCTCAAAGGTGCACCGGTGTCGATGGGTGCCTGGCGCCAATCGAAGGACCCATTTTGATAGCGGCTGCGATCCGCATTAAAGACGAATACGCCGGTGTAGCGGCTGGGGTAGCTGCCGTACCCGCAGTCATAAACATTGCCGGTGGCGATCACTTCCCGGCTGCCATTTTTATCCATGTCCGCGATAGCAGCTGGTCCATGGGCGAAATTTGAGCGGTAGCGCTCCCTGCGATCGTCATTGGTATCGCAGGTACCCCAACCTCGCTGCTCTACTGCCAGATTTTCCCACACTCCGACTTTTCCCCAGC
>DATKXE010000151.1:0-2690 GCA_035529195.1 Anaerolineales bacterium | reverse complement strand
CCGCGCTGCGGGCTTTCGGGGTCGGTTTGTGGGTTGGATATTTCATTTTTGGCATGACCTTTCCATATCACTTCACAACTCATTCATATTATCACCTGCCCCTGATACCGATTGTTGCCATCACATTAGCTCCTGTCGGGGCATTAATCTTCAAGCCATTAGCTGATCTTAAGCCAGCAAACCTGGTTCGTGTTGCAGTTTTGGGTATTTTATTAGCAGCAATTGTGATCAAAATTTGGGATGTCAGATTGGATTTAGCCCGTGAAGATTTCCGACATGATCCTGCGCATTGGGCGAATATTGGGGAGATAATAGACCACAACCCTTCCGTAATTGGATTGGTACATGACTACGGCAACCGCTTGGCCTACTTCGGTTGGGTCACTCCCAAGATTTGGCCTCCACTTGGTCAGCAAAATCTACGAGAACTGCAGGGAAAACCAGCGATCGAAGTCAAAGAATGGTTTGATAAGCGGGCGGGTAACAAGGATTTCTTCCTGGTAACAATGAAAAACCAGTTCGAAAAACAACCCGAATTAAAGAAATTACTTTATGATAATTTTCCCGTTTTCGCTGAGGGAGATGGCTATCTAATTTTCGATCTCCGAAATCCACTGGATTAGCAGCAATTAAATGCGATTCGGGGTAGTTCTCTTGGAACCCAGCTCGATAAACATTATATGAACAAGCCGCTTGTATCGGTTATCACTCCATCTTATAACCAGGCTGAATTCCTGGAAGATACCATCCAATCGGTTCTGGGCCAGGATTACCCGGCGATTGAATATTTGATCGTTGATGGAGGATCGACCGATGGCAGTGTGGATATTATCAAGAAATACAACTCGCAATTGACTTGGTGGGTATCAGAACCGGATGAAGGGCAGGCTTCAGCGATTAATAAAGGCATGGCAAGGGCTCAGGGTGAGATCGTCGCATGGTTGAACTCAGATGATTTATATTTGCCAGGCGCTGTTGCTGAGGCAGTGACATCATTTCAAGAAAACCCCCAGGCAAGCATGGTTTTCGGGAATGCTATTACGATTGATGCCAAGGGTACTCCTCTCAAAAAGCTGATCTTCCCATCCTGGGGACTCGAGGATTTGATCGGGTTCAGAATTATCTGCCAGCCGGCTGTATTTATTGGGCGCGATGCCTACGAGCGGGTGAAAGGTCTTGATCTCAAATATCATTTCATGTTGGACCACCAACTATGGATCCGTATCGCCAGCCTGGGACCGATCCAACATGAAGATTCATTTTGGGCAGCTGCCCGGCATCATGGGGCGGCCAAGAATGTATCTCAGGCCGCTGCTTTTGGGAGAGAAACATTAGAAGTACTGGATTGGATGCAGCTGCAGGATGATCTGGGTCCATTAGTTAACCAGAACAAGCGAAAGGTTCAGGCAGGTGCTTACCGACTTAATGCGCGCTATTTATTGGACGGCGGCCACTATGGGGCTTCGATAAAATCATATAGTCGGGCTTTTGTTAATCAACCGTTATTTACCTTCCGGCATTGGCATAGAGTGGTGTATGCCTGCTTGGGTTTACTGGGGGTCAGAAATTTAGACAGCCTTTATACTCGCTACCAAGATTCTCAACGACCTGATTTGAGTTCTGAAATCGATCTGGGAGACTGGCCTGGTTTGTGTCTTAAACGGGTGGATTGAACGATAACAGCGGGTATGAATAGTCTGAGTAATCTTCCAATCCTCGTCAGCGGGGCTCACCGTTCGGGAACTACCTGGGTTGGGAAGATGCTGGCTGCCGGTCCTCAGGTTGCTTATATCAGTGAACCATTGAATGTCTGGCATCGACCAGGGGTGATGCGGGTTCCTACCCGACGCTGGTACACTTACATATGTGAAGATAACCAGGATGAGTACCTGGCCGCGCTCCAGGAAATGCTCAGCTTTAACTACCACACCCAATTGGAGATCAGCGCTATCAAGTCGTCAAAAGACCTGCTCAGGTTGGTCCGCGACAAGAAGACATTTTGGAATGGACACAGAAAGTCGCAGTTGCCCCTGATCAAAGATCCGTTTGCCATATTTTCTAGCGAGTGGTTCAGCAGCTGCCTGGGATGCAGGATCGTAATCGTGGTAAGACACCCGGCAGCTGTCGCCAGCAGCTTGATGAGACTGGGTTGGAATTTTGATTTTAGCGATCTTCTTGACCAGTCGCTGCTGATGCGTGATTGGCTGAAGCCTTACAAAGATGAAATGGATCTTATGCTTGAATCAGCAGATGATCTGATCGCCCAAAGTTGTTTGTTGTGGCGGATGGTATACCAGAGCGTTGATGACTTGCGAAAAAGACTCCCCGAATTGATCGTCATCCGGCATGAAGACCTTTCAGCAGATCCCCAAGGACGATTTGAGCAGTTATATCGTGAGCTGGATTTGGAATATACCCCAAAGGTACAAGCTACCATCAAGGCCGGGAGCAGCGAAAAAAACCCAAAAAGGACCTCCCCGCGGGGGGTTCATTCAGTTCGGATTGATAGCCAATCCATAATTAAATTCTGGCAGCAGCATTTGCCAGATGCTGAAATCGAACGTGTGCAGCAGCTCACCCGCGATGTCGCACCCTTGTATTACTCTGCAGAGGATTGGCAGTAGATTGCTGAAGGGATCACTCTTGAGTTTAAAAGAACAACCGCTCGTATCAGTCGTAACGCCTTCTTA
>DATKXE010000150.1:0-3409 GCA_035529195.1 Anaerolineales bacterium | reverse complement strand
TAATCTACTCAGGTATTGGTCAGCAAATAATGCTGGGGTTCCTCCAGTATGCCAGAATAGAATTTTCTGATCCGCGGTGAAAAATCCATGGCGGATCAAATCGATTAAACCCGCAGCTGCGCGACCGGTATAAACCGGATCCAACAGCATGCCTTCACTGCGAGCGAACATGCTTAACGCTTCAATCTCTGGTTCTCCCATCACTCCGTATCCGGCTCCCAGATAATCGTCGTTCACCAGGATATCCTGAGCAGAAAATCCATGGTCTTCACCAAGACAATTCGCGGTTTCTTCCGCTAGCATGGCCACTTTTTGGGATAATTCGGACGCCAGATTATCGATGCTGATTCCCAATATTCCGCCATGGTATCCGAACATGCGGCCTCCAAGGGCTAATCCAGCATGAGTACCGCCTGAAGAGGAAGGAAATACGATCCAATCCAGACTGGGATCCTGATCGAGCAGCTCCTGCATGGCGAAAACATATCCCAATGCCCCTATAGCATTCGAACCACCATAAGGAATCAGATAGGGTTTACCTCCAGTTTTAAGGACGGTATCGAAAGTCTGATCTAATACCTGTTCCCGATCTGATCCCCCAGCCCAAACGATCTCTGCTCCTAGGAACAGATCCAGGAAGTTGTTCCCGGTGGGATTGGGTGGTCTTTCCCCCGTCAAGACCAAGATACAGGCAAAACCAGTACGGGCTGCAGCTGCAGCAGTCTGGCGGCAGTGATTTGATTGCACAGCCCCTGCAGTGATTAAAGTTCTCGCGCCATGCGCCTGGGCGTCAGCAAGCAGAAACTCTAGCTTCCGAATTTTATTACCGCCAAGAGCCAATCCTGTTTGGTCATCGCGCTTGATGAATATTTGGGGACCTTTTAATCGCGCCGACAGCCTCGGCAGCGCTTCTACCGGTGTTGGAAGATGTGCAAAATTTAGTTTTGGCTGCATAAAATCTCCTCTTTGAATGATGTCACCCCGGTTGAATTCCACGTCGAGTTTGTTCTTCACCACGCCGCCGCATCAGATCGAGTACACGCGGGATCAACTGGGTATATATTCGATACAAGATCGGGTTGAGCGGCAAATCCCAGGCACCAACAAAACGCACTACCTCTGCGCCCAGGCCTTCCTTGAAGCGATACACTCCCCATAAAACATCCCCCTTTACGAATTCATCGGGGGCACCCCAGAGATCATATTCCACGCAACCGGCATGTTTCGCCCTGATCATCGCTTCCCATTGGAGAAGGTAATTGGGCATTTTCTCACGATGCGCATCCCGCGACATACCGTACATATACCAGGCACGCCCTCCAAATCTAAAAATTATCACACCTGCGACCGGCTCCCCCTCAACCTCTGCCAGCAATGGTTCAGCAAACCCTGCTGCAATGAATTTCCTCCAGATCGTCAGATAATATTCTGAATTTCGGATTGTAAATCCATCCCGGATGGAGGTCTCCGCATACATATGGAAGAGCAGCTCCAGTTCACTCACTTTCCCGGGGCGTACAGTCACTCCACGGCGAGCTGCCAGGCGGACATTATAGCGTGTCTTTTGCTTCATGGCAGCCATAAGCTGTTCGCGATCAGGTCGCAAATCGATCAGCATCGTATTCTTGAATTGGACCTGTTCCCGCGAGGGAATCCAATGCTCTGTTATTAAATCGCTGATTAAAATATCAATCCCAGGATTATCTGTGGCACCCGCTTCCCCTGGAACCCCGCGCCCAAATTCCACCTCAGGGTCTATCTTTATGAAAATCACATTTTTTTTCTTGCCAAGTGAGCGCAGGTCTGTGAGCACCTGCCTGCGTAAAGATCGGTCATTCCAATTGCGTAAAAGTGGTCCCCTCGGGAGATACATCAGGCGCAGCGGGAAATCAATCCCCTTCAAAGAGATTGAACGGGTTAAGATCAAGGCAGCAGCAGATATTTCGTCATCCAGATCGCGCCAAACTTTATGCGCTGGCTGCCAACCAGCGATCTGTTTCGATTCACCCCATTCCCAGGACTGCAAAATATGCCTTCCAGGTAAAGTGGAAATCAATTCATCCCAATTTTCCCGAGTTTCTGAGCGCATTACAAATCCCATCTGGAAATTGTCCTGTTAAACTCCACCTGCTGCTTTAGCCATCCAACGCAGGTAAAGCTGGTAAAGGAATGCATTATAAACCCTATCCCAGGGACCAGGCGAACGTGTGACCTCGCCGCCAAAACCCCGTTTGAAACGGTAGATGCCCCACAAGCCATCGGATCGATCCCCAAAGTTTGTTTCCAAAACCTGCGCATCATGATCTGGTACGCCATACAGATCATATTGCGAACACCCTTTCAAACGTGCCCATTTCATTGCTTCCCATTGAAGTAAGTAAGTAGGCATGCGGTCCCTGTGAAGGGATGCAGAGGCACCATATAAATACCAGGACCTGCTGCCCGAGGCGAAGACCATCAACCCCGCCAGTCGCTCCCCATTATATTCAGCGATCAACAATTCACAATTATCAGCTGATTTAAAGAGTTCAAATGCTTTTTGATAGTATTCCAAACTATGGATTCCAAATTGATCGCGCTCAGCGGTAGTCTCCATCAGTCGGTAGAAAGCCTCAATATTTGCTGAAGGATGTACAACGACGTCTTTTTTTGCAGAAAGGTGAATATTGTACCGAGTTTTCTGCTTCATTCGAGCAAGGATATCTTCTTCACTGCCGCGTAAATCAATCACAATAGTGCGCGGCGGTTGTATCGCTTGGGGGCTCGAACGGAAACCGGGTGGCATTTCAACCGTATGCGCTTGATCGATGGAGCGCCAATCATCGGGTTCGAATTTTAAGAATACTGCCCGTTTCCTGCGGCACACAAGATCTACATCTTTCCAGAATGATTCTCCAGGAATAGGCAGGTTTCCAGCAGTAGCATCGTTCTGAAGCAACGGCCCTTTTGGGAGATAGCCAAAAGTCAAACCCAATGGTAGCTGGCGAAACAAAATTTGGGTCCCCCAAATGTAGCCACCTTCATCACTTACCATGGGCACAGGTTCCCAACCAAAACTGGATTTCAATTTGCCCCAGGCTGCAGTTTGCAGCAGGTGCGCGTCAGGGCACTTCGAAAGAAAAACATTCCATTCGGTAAGAGATAAATTAGTCATTAAATTTACTAAGTCTCTTTATTTTGGGGGAATTTTCTAGATCAATTTCTAACACCGCGGCGATAACAGTCAAACAACGGAAGTCCAATCTGGTGGTGGGGCGCTCCTGATCGCTGCACCGGGTATGGTCTCATCCAGCACCCGAATAATCGCATCGACTTCACCTTCACCAGCCAGGAATGCCAGTTCATTTACGGTTTGCCTCAGCTCAGATCTGCTGAGCAGATCTTCATCAACCAGCTGGACAATATCACT
>DATKXE010000149.1:0-2403 GCA_035529195.1 Anaerolineales bacterium | reverse complement strand
CCGGATATATAAGTATCTATACCCCCGACAGTTCTAAGTATTTCCAGCAGTTTATCATCTCTTTTAATATCGTTTGGGATATTCATTTCTTGAGAGAAGAGGAATTTTGGTATATCCAAAGCCAAATAATCGCATGTCCTGAATATGATGTCGTAGTTTAAATCAACGACGAATTTATGTTCCTTGTTCAGGGCATTCTCCAATAGAAGATGCACCTCTTCAAAATGGGGCGTTTTCTTGTAATGGTGTTTTAAGGTGGTTAGATGCTGTTCGGGCCAATTCTGCGTGTTATCTACTTTTACATCCTTGATACAGTATTCGTAATAAGGCTTTTCCAGCGCGACCGGAACCGTCAGCCATTTCCATCCCTGCGGTGTTCGAATCCTGTTTCTATTTCTCCAATCTCTGGTAGTCCATTGTGCGTCGTCAAGGAAAACAAAAACATCTGCCCGATTGATGAGGTCGAAGTATCCTAGCCAGGGAATGTAGCCCGATTGCAGAATGACTGCTTTCACTGCACTTTACTCTATTTTATCCTTGATTACATATAGTGGTCTCTTTTTAATCTCAAGATGAATGTTGCCGATATAGCGGCTGATAATCCCGAGGACGATGAGCTGTATCCCGCCCATGAAGAAAATGGAAACAATCATAGAAGTATATCCAGGTGTGGGAATACCATTAATAATCCACACCAGCAGGTAATAAATCCCTATAATGAAGCTAAGTGCGGAAACAAGAAGGCCAAACCGGCCAATCAGCCGCAAAGGAATATCAGAGAATGAAATTATGCCCTCGATACCAAGTTTGACCATTCCGGCTAAGTTGTATTTTGTTTTTCCAGAAAACCTTTCACTATGTTCAACCGGGACGATAGCATAAGGGAATCCCAGCCAGGCAACCAGCCCGCCATAAAAGCGGGAGCGCTCTCTAAATTGATTGAAATAATCAACCACTCGACGAGTCATAATACGGAATGGGGATATTTCAGGATTTATGGTTTCATTGGTGAGTTTTGACAATAAAGAAAGATAGACCTTTGAGGTAATCTTCTTAAAAAAGCTATCCTGCCTTTGGTTGCGATGTCCGTAGACAATGTCATACCCCTCACGCAACTTGGCCAGTAACTTGGGTATTTCTTCAGGTTTGTCCTGCAAATCAGCGTCCATAAGGATGACATTTTCTCCCTTGGAATGGTCAAGGCCAGCAGTAATGGCAATATGCTGCCCGAAATTACGGGTAAAACTGATAATCTTCACCCGACTATCTTCCTGGTGCAGCTCTTTCAAGATCTGGAAAGAGCCATCGGTGCTGCCGTCATCAACGTAGATTATCTCATAGGGTTCTCTTAAACCGCTCATCACATCCGTCAACCGCGTGTGGAGGGTCTTGAGATTATCAGCCTCGTTAAAGACGGGGATGACCACCGAAAACTTCAGACTGCCTGATAATAAGTTAGATTCTTTCATGGCATTAACAAGCCGAATACGGGGGAGAAATACTCCGGCGGCACCAGGTTCTTACCTGATTCCAGCAGAACATTCATAACTGTATCATAGGGGGGAAAGATACTTTTGTCAACGCCATTCATCATAGATTTCCGGCAGGGTGTTAAGGATAGCCCATTCACTCATTACTCTGTTACTTCAATGAAGGTCATCGTGAATTGAATAGAACCCTGCTCGACCTTTTCCTCCGACAGGAACTCAGCATGCTGGCCGGTTCGCTCAAAAGCGGCATTGGCCTTTTCAAAGGCATCTTTATCGTCCGATAAAATGACAATCCTGGTACCGGGATTGATTTTGACGAGGCCCTGGACGTTAGGAGCGAGCTGCGCATCTTCTAATATTGGGAAACTATCGTTTATCAGCCGGTAGCCCCAGAGACGGGTGGAAGCCACTGAACAGAAGATATAGCCCTGAGGTTCGTCTTTTGAATACCAGAAACGGAGCTTCACTGATGGGTCTAAATCTCGAAGAATAGCGTCGCTTTTGACAACCGTCAAGAACAACTGATTTGGTTGCTGCTGGCTAGCAAAGTCAACTTGCCAATGTGAGCCGATGATAGTGAAGTTGGCCGCACCGAGAAAGAGAAAAAACAAAGCCATTGATTTTGCGTTGATGAATGTGGTGCGCAGGCGCAGTAGCATCACGCCCAGAATTCCAAGAATAATAATCACGGTCGGATACAAGATGTGAAGTTGTGACGGCAAGAGGGAGCGGAATGGCGTATAGAACGGTGCTATCAGTAAAATAAGCAGGCCGCTAACCAGACATAAGAACTGTCTTCTACTCATTTGCATTAAAGGTGAGATTTGTGAACCAAAGGCCAGGAACATACCTGGAATCAGATAACTTGTATAGAATGTTAGTTGTAAGACCGGGTTACCCTTTAATTCCCACA
>DATKXE010000148.1:0-4166 GCA_035529195.1 Anaerolineales bacterium | reverse complement strand
CGTCTTTGGAATCCTCAATGAGGATACCTAACTCGGCCAGCTGGTCTCGGAGCTGGTCCGAGAGTTCCCACAGCTTTTGGTCACGCAATTGACCCCGCAAGGTAACCAGCAGGTCGATGAAAGGCGTAGATTGCTTGATCTCAGTTTCCGGCCGTTCTAATCGCAATCCGAAAATATCTTCAGCCAGCTCGCGCAGTAGAACTTGGGCCTGATTGAGCGCGGATTGCGGCACATCTGCATCACGGGCCTGGTTGATCACCCGTACGAGATCAAACAAGTGACCCAGCGCCCCCGCAGTGTTAAAGTCGTCGTCCATCGCGGCGATAAATCCCGTACGGATGGCCAGCATCTGGGTCTCGAGGGCTGATTTGGTACCATCTGGAACTGGTGTATTCCCCTGAGTACCAGGGCGCAAAGCAGAGCGTAAGCGCTCCAGATTGCGTTCAGCCTGATTAATTACTTCATCATTGAAGGTTAATGGGGAGCGATAACTGGAGTTGAGCACCATCATGCGCAGTGTGTCCGGGTCGTGCTGGTCCAAGAACTGTTCAATAGTGACGATGTTGCCTATTGATTTGGACATTTTATCACCGGAAAACTGCAGCATGCCATTATGGACCCAATAACGGGCGAATGGTTTGCGAGTCAGGCTTTCGGTTTGAGCGATCTCGTTTTCATGATGGGGAAAAACGAGATCATTCCCCCCACCGTGGATATCAATCTGCTCTCCGAGATGGTGAAGGTTCATGGCAGAGCACTCAATATGCCATCCAGGACGTCCCTGCCCCCATGGACTAGCCCAGGAAGGTTCGCCGGGTTTTGAAGATTTCCACAGGACGAAGTCCATTGGGTTTTCCTTGGCTTCATTGACATCAATGCGGGCTCCCGCCTGCATCTCATCCAATTTCCTTCCTGAAAGCTTGCCGTAATCCTCTTTGCTGGTCACCCGGAAGAATACATCACCATCTACCTCGTAAGCATGGTCGTAGGCGATCAAATCCTCGACCATGTTGATGATATGTGGGATCTCCTGGGTGGCACGGGGATATACTGTTGCCAGGAGAACATTGAGGTCTTTCATGTGATCGGTATATTCATTGATATGTTCTTCAGCTAATTCCAAGGGATCGACACCCAATTCGTTGGCACGGATGATAACTTTATCGTCCACATCGGTATAATTCATCACGTGCCGGACCAGGATGTCATTGTATTCCAGGTAACGGCGGATGATATCGTATACCAGGGTAGACATAGCATGACCGATATGAGCTTTATCGTAAACCGTCGGTCCGCAGACATACATCAATACAGTATCTGGAAGTAAAGTCTCGAGCGGTTCTTTTTTGCGAGTGAGGGAATTGTAGATCAGCTGGACCATGGGAGATATTCCTGGGAGTTAATCATTAATTTGGGCGAAGATCATGCGCCCGGCTGCGGTTTGGAGAACTTTGGTTACTACAACTGTTACCTGTTGATTGATTTTCCCGCGGCCATCTTCGACGACTATCATCGTGCCATCGTCCAGATACCCGACGCCCTGTCCAGATTCTTTACCTTCCTGAATGATATCTACCAGGAGCGGTTCACCTGGCAGGAGCACGGATTTGATCGCATTTGCGAGCTCGTTAACATTTAACACAACAACGCCTTGAAGCTCGGCGACTCGATTGAGATTGTAGTCGTTGGTCATGATGGGGGCTTTCATCTGGCGAGCAAGGACAACCAATTTTTCGTCCACTTCGCGCACACCATCAACATCGATGTCGCTGATCCGGACCGGGACAGTGGCATCTTTTTGCAATTCAGAAAGCACATCCATGCCGCGCCTGCCTCGTTGGCGGCGCATACTGTCTGCAGAATCGGCGATGTACTGCAGCTCATTGAGCACAAACCTGGGGATGAGATAGGTACCGAAGAGAAATCCGGTGCGGCTGATGTCTGCAATGCGCCCGTCAATGATGACACTGGTATCCAACAAGATCGTGTGACCATCATCGACCAAACCCCCGGCTGCGTCGCCGGCCCGTCCTGGTAGATTCATGCGGAAGACAGAGAAAATGTCATCCTGGCGCATGATAAATACTGCAATTCCAAGGTAGCCAAAGAGCAACACTCCAACGAATGGCAACACTTCTCCAAATGGTGAGGGCAGTGCTGAAAGTGGAAAAGCGAGCAAAGCGGCAACAAGCAATCCCGCTAATAAGCCAATGAAACCGGAAACTAATGTTTGGGATGAAACCCGACCGAGAATACCTCGTAAGGCACGAACTGGTCGGGTGCTGATGTAGGGTGTGATAACTAAACCAATCAAAGCACCAACTAAAGCGAAAATGACCGCGAATAGGGCTTGATTTTCCCCGTTTAAATTACCTACATAGATCCCCCAGTATACGCCCAAACCGGCAAATACGACCATGCCGACCAGGCGAGCAATAAAATCTGCACTCATAATAATGACTCCTGAATAATGAAGGATAAATTCTAGTGATATGACAATTGCTCATATCGAAAATAATTGCACTCATCTTGGACCTGCCATTCGAGGTAGTTCTAAATCCCCATTTCGTGCTGAGTAATGGATCGATTGCATGAGAATGAAATGATTGATAAGTGCTATTGAAAAACCCGCATACAGTACCATCTCGATTTCGGTTAGATTTAATAATAATCGAGATTCTTTGCTGTACTGGCGATTATTATTATACTATAATGATTACTCCAGGCTTGAAAACCGCAAACAAACTACCAATTGTCAAAATATCCCCCCATTTCACTATTGAATTGATATGGTTTTTATTCTAAATGCAGCCCAAAGGTTTCGAAGGACCCTGGGCACCTGTGAATCTACCTGAGGAGGAGACAATGAGCACCGCAGCATACCAAAGGATCAGTGACCAGGAATATAAGCGCCGGATTCGGGCTTGGACGCTATACGACTGGGCAAATTCCGCCTTCGCGACCACCATCCTGGCAGCCGTACTGCCAATTTATTACAGCCAGGTGGCGGGAGCAAATCTTGCCAGTCCCGCGATCGCCACTGCTTACTGGAGCAGGGGTTTGAGCATTTCTATTCTTATCGTAGCCATCATTTCCCCAATTTTAGGAACTATATCCGATATCATGCGCGGCAAGAAACGCTTCCTGGCGGTCTTTGCTGGAATTGGAATATTGAGCACGGGATTGCTGGTCATGGTAGAGACCGGCGACTGGATGCTGGCTTCGATCCTGTTTATTTTAGGCCGGGTTGGCTTCAGCGGGGCGAATGTGTTTTACGATGCATTGCTGCCCCATGTTGCGCGTGCTGAGGACCAGGACCAGGTATCGACACGTGGTTATGCGATGGGCTATTTAGGTGGGGGCATCTTGCTGGCGATCAACGTGGTCATGTTTGTGGCTTTTCCGGGTACCTTGGGGTCGCGTCTATCTTTCTTAAGCGTTGCTGTCTGGTGGGCGGTCTTCTCTATTCCGATCTTCTTGCGTGTGCCCGAGCCACCCGCGGCGACACAGAAATTAACCCGTGGTGAAAATGTGGTCTCAGTCAGTTTCAAACGGCTGTGGGGGACCTTTACGGATATCAGCCAATACCGGGAACTTTTCAAATACCTGCTGGCCTTCATTTTATATGTGGATGGCATTGGAACCATCATCGGGGTGGCGGCGATATATGGTGCTGAATTAGGTTTCGACAGCATGTCGTTAATTCTGGCGCTCTTATTAGTGCAGTTTGTCGGCATTCCATTCAGCCTGATCTTTGGACGCCTGGCCACCCCAGCGGAGAAACGGCGATCCATTTACCTGGCATTTGTAATCTTCAACATGATCGCGCTGCCTCTAGTTGGAGTTGTCGGATCGAGGCTGCTTTCACCAGACACGATCGGCTCCCTGCCGGCCCCCTATGGAGACACTGCGGTCTCGGTTGGGCAAGGGATCTACGTGGCAGAAGATGTCCATCTCATGTATTCAGGTTCCTGGGAGAGCAGGGATGTCCCGGCAGCACTCCTTGGAGGAGATGAAGATGGAACGTACCGGTTGACAGCGGAACCTGGCGCTGGTTATGAGCTGCCATTTAATGGACAAAATATTACTGTCGTTTTCAGCACCGGGCCCGATCACGATATCTGGGCTGTGCAAATAGATGGAGAGCCTGTGGTCGATGCGGACAG
>DATKXE010000147.1:0-4824 GCA_035529195.1 Anaerolineales bacterium | reverse complement strand
GGTGCGACCGAAAACTGGACCGCTTCCATCAGCACACCAATCCGGCCTTGAACCTCAAAGGCGGCTACCGTGAGGATTAACTCCTGATCTACCCTCTGGCTCGGTGAACTCTGGCTGATCACGACCAGGGTGATCGGGTACTGGCCAGCCCGAACCTGGGAGGCTTCTGGGGCTTCGATCTCCACCACCAGTTCCTGCTTTTCTCCGGCCCCGAGTCTTACCACAGGATTGGCGATCGAGATCCAATCAAGCGGGATGCCGCGCACGGATATCTCAAAGTGGTCTTCTGCTTCCCCCTGGTTCACCAATCCAAGCGCGATCGTGACCCGATTCCCGGGCACGACCGAGTAGTTGGTATCTGCAAGCTGCAGTGCAATTGGATTCTGGTCGGTATTCTCAGTTGGTTGTTCTGACATCAATCTCTCTCCTGGCTGCTTTTTCTTTAAATAGACTTGTATTATAACCGCCGCGAAATCCCCCTGCTCCTGGTCTGGCTGTATTGGTGAGAATTTCGTCCTGAGCGATTTTCTTCAACCTTTATGCGGATTATTTTTCTTGGTTAGTCCTGTAATGACGGTTTCTTAATTATTAATCGCTGCCGCAGTCCTGCCGGGATCGTGAAGTGCCGGTGGTGTGGTGTCCATTAATAATTCCGCCAACCAAAATTTGGTCTTGATTGAATAAACCAATTAAACCATACAAAATTCCCATCGTTGGATCGATTTCGGAGTGTGTTTAACATCTTAAATCGCAGCCAGGGTCGCAAATAACAAGAGAGTTCGGCACGGTTTCTTGCCGAACTCTCTTCTTTCTACGGCACTCTGGCTTCCCCGGAGAAGGGTGGAAATTACACCAGCGTGTTTTTTTCTTGGTACTCTAATTGATTTGAATTCTTAGGTCAAACCTAGCGCATCCGGAAAGCCATCACCAGTGCAGCCAGACCTCCGACGACACCCAGGATTCCGAAGATAAAAGGCAGTGTCAGCGAAGCATAAAAAGCGTTGAAGATCAAAAGCAGGCCAAACAGTATGCTCAGGATACCCAGGATGCCAGCACCCCAGCCGGCACCTTGAAATGCCTGGATCAGGCCGATCACGCCGATGATGATCCCGAAGAAACCAAAAACCCAAACTAAAACCGTCGGGACAAGCAGGGAGGCCCACAATGGATACTGGATGATGGCGATACCTGCCAGGATACCGATGATGCCGGAAAATAATTTCCAGCCCCACATCGAGCTATCCATGAAAATGCGGACGATATCGATGATCCCAACGATGAACCAGTAAATACCCAGGAATTGGATCAGGACTGTTGTTGTAATACGTGGATTAACCAATAATAATACACCAATAATGATGGCGGCGATGCCTTCGATCAGCACCACCCACCAGGGTACAAGCTTTGCTTCTGAGGTCATGGTGGCTTCTGCCATAATAAAATCTCCTTCCTTGATAAATAAATTTAGATTGCTTTAAAACCCCAAAACACTTCTCCGGGCTGTGCATTAAAGTATATCAAAATCTTACTAAAATGCAAGGTGTTTTTGGTAGAGCAATTTACAATCATATCTATGTTTTGGTCAATTACCGCCTCCAAAATTGATGCTGTGTGGATATCAAAATTCATATAGGTCCTCATAATTCTAAGTACCGGTTCACATTTCGAATAATATCGCTATGCTATAATTTATTGAAATTTGGGTAATTCCAATGATACCCTTCAAACCGACCCCATCTCTCTCGGGGTATTAGAATAACAGGAGCTAAAAATGTCGTACCTGGTCGTGATAACCTTCGATGATCCCGATGAAGCTGGAAAGGTTCGCCAAACATTGAGCAGCATTGAACACACAGGTCATCTCAGCTTGGATGACTCCGCTGTTGTCGTAAAAGATGAAGAGGGTGAGGTCCACCTCAAGAATGAGATGGACCGGGGTGTAAAAATCGGAGCACTTGGGGGCAGTGCCTTGGGCTTGATGATCGGCGTTGTTTTCTTCCCTATTGGTGGTCTTGTTCTGGGTGCACTCGGCGGCGCGCTGTTAGGAAAATTGGCACATACCGGGGTAAGTCAAGATTTTGTCAAGGAAGTTACAGAAGAATTACAACCTGGCAGCTCCGCGATATTCTTCATCGTTCGTGGCGATGACCCCAACCCTACCGTGGCTGCATTGAGACAGTATAAGGGCAAAGTACTGCAGACCACGCTTCCCGAGGAAGCGGAGGACACATTACGACGCCAGCTTGAAGGTCGCAGCTGGGATTAGCTGTCAAGGGCACCCATTTCCTGCAAGCTTGGGATCTTTGAGCTACCGCCAATTCACGCCTGCCGAAAACTCTATTTGACTACCTCGGCAGATTGTGGTTAGACTGAAAAATACTCAGCCAATCATGCCGGGTCAAACATAAACTCCATCATGGATATATCCCAGATCAGCGACCAGCTGTACATTGCTGCACACCCACAGGCTGAAGACGCGGCTGCAATCCGCGACATGGGCGTGCGCTTGTTGCTCAATATGATCTTTATCCGCCCGGCTGAGGTTTACCGACAACCTCCTTTCCGGATGTTGATCCTGCGCACTTTTGATTCAATATTCCTGCCCATCCCGATCGGCAAGTTAGTGCGGGGAGTTGAAGCTGCCTTGCCCACGATGGAAAACGGTGAGAGTGTTCTGGTCTATTGCCGTGAAGGACGGCACCGCAGCGTAGCGATGGCCGCTTCGGTTTTGGTCGGTCAGGGATTCTCCGTTGATGATGCCATGCAGCTGATCTCCTCCAGGCGTGCCAAGGCAGATCCGTACGCCTGGCATATCCAGTGGCGCATCAGGAAATTTGAGAAAATATGGCGCAAATCACACTCTCCTCGATGATCGGCGCTCCTGGTCAGGTGATGTTCAAACCTGGTTTAGTCCGCTAAAATTTTCCCTGCAAACCAAATCTGGGTAAACTCATCCTTTAGAGATGCAGTAATAATTCCTTATTTTAATGAAAAAGAGCCCGTTCCTCCTTCTATAGGTTGGAACGGGCTCGGTACTTATGTAAGTATTCTATTCGGCTTCAACCACCTCTTCCAAGGCAGGTTCTCCCGAATTTTCAGCCCCCGTATCTCTATAGGCCAACCAGGCCGCGCCGAGACCAACAGCATTCACCAGCACTGCAACCACCCAACCAAAGTAAGGCAGCCAGGCAAGCAGTACGTAAATCAACAACCCCAACAGCAGCGGCAGGATCTTATATTGGAGTGATTTTGGAGCGAGACGCCGCAAAATAAACGTACCCACCAGGAATGCCACGATGATTTTTGTGCCGTACGAGACAAACAGCAGTGAGAGCCAGAACGCCAATCCTAAACTGGTGAAACCCACCCCCCATACCGCCCAGGCCAGGTCCCATAAACCAAGCGCACCCAAACCGACTCCCAGCATCAGGATCAGCACCGCAACTAATAACACCACCCCGATCAATGCCACAGAGATCACTAAACCAAGTAAACCGATTCCGGTAGATTGAAGGGGTTTGGCTTCAAGTTTTTCCCCGCTGCGCTTCAAGAACGAAGAAAACAACCAGATTCCCAGCAAACCAAAGATCAGCAAGGTAATAAATTCTTCAACTATGCTGCGCAGCCATTCTGTTACCCGTTCCGTATCAACACTGGAACCCGATTGAGCGAGCTGATCCGCCGCAATGATCTTTCCAGCCTCAGCGGAAACCGAATTAATGGGTTTGACAGGCAGTATTGAATTCAGAGCTGGGATGAAACCCGAGAATATCACCGGCTGCTCCTGAGCACGGTAGGAAGAACCAGAATTACTTAACCCAGTCTGAGGCTCAAACACAGGTCGGCCGATCAAGTCCATAAACATTTTAAACAGCTCCCAGGGGCCAATGATGCCCACTGTATTGCGGCCGATCTCTCCTGAAAGATTCGCGCCCATGCTGACCACGACCAGGTCCCGGTCAATTACCGCGCCCTCCTCGGTGGCTACACTGGCCCCAATAAAGTAAACATTATTGCTCAGCTCAGCTTCGGAGCCCAAGTCGAGCGTTACCGCAGCCACATAAACGGTTCCCCCAACGGTGCCGTTGATCACCACATTCTGACCAACAGCAAAAAGGCTGCCATCGACATTGCCATTGATTTCGACCATCGCTCCCCCTGCAAATACATCACCGATCACATCACCTTCAACTTTGACAGTTGTTCCCGCCAGGAAGGCATCGTTTTCAACCACCTCCCCACTGGGTACTGAATCATCAAAGGTGATATTGATGCCTTGAGCCCGGGCCGGAGACACGACGCTGAAGATGCCCCCCATCAAAATCACGATTACGAACAATGCTCTGGTTAAGCGATTCTGTGGATAATTCATTGAACTCTCTCCCTTCTATGCAAATATTGGTCTATTATTTTTTCGTAAGTTCGATCAACACATTATATTACTTTTTGACATCATGGAATGCATTGGTTCGAAGAATCAAGCTGCAAGATATTGAAAAGCCTTGAGATAGATTTATATCTAATCAAGGCTTTCTGGTTCGATTGAATGCATACCGCTATCTCGTTCCCAAACCATTCAACCAGGATGTGAATATTTCTAAATAATCAAGGAATGCAGCATTGCTGATCAAAGACCAGGAGGCAATAATTTGCTGATTAATTATTCTTGGTCTTCTTTCATGATTGTATGAAATTCTTGCTGCTGGACCTCTTCAAGTTTGAGACCGCCAAGATACAGAAATTCAAAACCTTTGCAAACCAAAATTCCTGTCCACACCATATCAGGAACTAATCTAGCATTCCTGAATTAATGGCTGCGATGGC
>DATKXE010000146.1:0-4227 GCA_035529195.1 Anaerolineales bacterium | reverse complement strand
TCAGAGATGTTTCGGAATTGCTGGCTGAATCCGGATTAGCGGAACGAACTTATACGATTATCGGACAGGGTCTTGTGGATGCTGCACTGGCATTACGGGCAGAAGACCGCAGGCGGTTATTTGAAGAAGCAGCCGGTATTGGGTTGCATCGAACGAGACGGCAGGAAGCAGTACGCAGATTGGATGATACGCAGCGCAACCTGGAGCGAGTTGATGATATCTTGCATGAGTTGCGCCCAAGGCTGAGAAGCTTGGAGCGTCAAGCCAGCCGAGCTCAGGAATATGAACACGCGATTTCTGACCTGCGAGCATTATTAAGGGAATGGTATGGCTACCACTGGCATCGAGCACAGGAAGAATTGTCTGAAGCACGCGCTTTGGCTGGTGATCAAAACGAATCACTTGAAATCACCCGGAAAAGAGAGCAGGAACTGGAATCGGAAATAAACGAGCTGCGAGAAAAGAGGAGTGGAATCCGTGAGCAGCTCAATGAATTCCATCGGCAATCAGCAGGTTTGCATACTGAACGGGAGAGCACAAGCCGAGATCTGGCGGTTTCTGAAGAACGAGCGCGAAATCTTCAAGATCAAGAGATAACGTTCCGGGGAGACTTGGCTCAATCACTTGAAGAGGTCAGCATTATTGAAGAGCGAAACCGGTTTGCCCTTGATGAAGTGCAGAAGCTGGTAGGTGAATTAGAAGAAGCGGAAGAACGCGATGACTCTGTGAGAACTGCATTTGAAGTGCGGCAAAAGGAACGTGGTGAACTCGAGGCTGGACTAGCTGGTAATCGCCAGCTTCTGATTGAATTATCCACGAATCGAGCTCAAATAATTTCCCGCCGGGCAGAATACATGGTGCAAGTGGATAGTCTGACCAAATCCATGAGGAAAATTGAAGAATCCAATCAGCAATCAATAGCCGATCAAAATAAGATTGAATTTAAGGGAAAAGAAATCAGCCGCGATCTGGCGGTAGCTGTAAGCAAACAATCTAAAACCGAAACTGTACTGGGGAATCTACAAGAAGAAATCTCAATTAAGAGCGTTATGTTACAGGATTTATCAAAGAAACTCTCTGCTAGCGAAGCTGAATTTGCGAAATTAAACGCCCAGTCTGATGTACTCATGCAAGCTGAACGTATCTTCGCTGGTTATTCTGAAGGGGCAAAATCCTTGCTTGAAGCAGTAAAGGATTTTCAGATTGCTGGATCGCGAGGTGTTCTAGGGACCAGCCTGGAAGTACCAAAGCAATACGAGATTGCTGTTGGTGCTGCGCTTGGAGATTATGTTGATGCGTTAGTGCTTGAGAGCGGTGCAGAAATTAATAAAGCGCTCCGCATATTGGAAGAAAAGGCGGAAAAAGCAGCGATAATCCCACTGGACGGTCTTCATCCTGGTAATACACTGGCCAATTTCTCTGTTGAAGAGGGGGTTGAAGGTCGTGCGGATGAATTTGTGGATGTACCGGATGATCTAAAACCAGCAATCAAAATACTTTTGGGGAACACACTCGTGGTAAAAGATAGGAAGAGCGCCGAAAAAATATTAAAATCTATCCGGAGGAATCCGCATATCGAAGGGATAGCCTCAGTCAAAATTGTTACAATGCTGGGAGAGATTTTTCACGCTACGGGACCCATAAAAACCAGCTCTAGTTCAACTCCGGTGACTCTGAGCCGCCCTCGCGAAGGTAGAGAGCTCCAGAAGAAAATTAATAGCATCGAAGATGTGGTGAAGCACATACAAAGTGAAGTAACTCAGATAGAAAGTGACATCTTTACGTTAAAAGGGGAAGAGGAGCGGCTTCACCAGCAGCTGCAAATTCAAGCGAAAATTCATGAAGAGCTGGCTGCTGCGCATAGACAAGAATTAATGGTACTTGAACAGGCAACACGTGAATATCGATGGCGTCAAGAACAGATGGAATCGTTTGCTGCTGATATCAAGAACCTTCAGGATAAAATTATTTCTTCCACCGAAGAATTAGGCCAGAGCGAATTGCAGATTCAACATGTTCAGGAACAAGTTGATCAGCAGCTAGAAAGGTTGCATGATTTACCCATAGAGAATCTGCAGACTGATTTAGCACACTGGTCGACCCGGGTTGAAATTCTCAAGCAAGCCCTGGCAGAATCCAGAAAGCGCCATGCTGAACGGAGTCAATCGCTTGAAACGGCTCTGGGAAAAGCTGAAACGATTAATAATAGTATTGTCACTTTACAAGACTATCGGATTGAGTTAAGCGAGCAAATTAATATTTTAAAACGATCAACTGTGGAAATTGGTGAAAAGCTTGAAACAACACGTCATTTGATCGCTCCCGCAGATGCAGCACTCGAAGAGATTGAGCTCATTCTATCTGATTTACTGAGGCTTGAATCCAAGGAACGCCTTCAAACAAGCCAAGCAGAACAGAATTTCACCCAGGCCAGGATCACCCAAGTCCGCAAACAAGAAGCATTAGATAGTCTGCGGAGACAAATTGAGGTTGACTTTGGTTTGGTCGCTTTTGAGTACCATGAAGATGTTTCCGGTCCAACACCATTGCCTCTTGAAGGGTTCGTTGAAGATCTGCCCATACGAGAGAACCTGTCTCCTGAACTTGAAGAAACTCTGAAACAGCAAAGGGCGTTGCTGAGGAGGATCGGTCCAATCAACCCGGTAGCCCAAATCGAATACCAGGATGTTGCAGAGCGATATGAGTTTCTTTCCTCCCAAGTGCACGATCTCCAGGAGGCGTCCGAAGATGTCCAGCGCGTGATCGCAGAGCTGGACGAGATCATGCAGCGTGAATTCTGCAAGACATTTGAAGCCGTTGCAGAGGAATTTCATCAGATATTTGGACGTTTATTTGGTGGAGGCTCCGCAAGGTTGATCTTGACCGATCCAAACGATTTGACCAATACCGGTATCGATATTGAAGCCCGTCTGCCTGGACGGCGTGAACAGGGCTTATCTTTGCTCTCTGGAGGCGAACGCTCGCTGACCGCGGTTGCTCTTGTATTTTCTTTATTGCGGGTATCACCGACACCATTTTGCGTATTGGATGAGGTTGATGCCATGCTCGATGAAGCCAATGTGGGGCGTTTCAGAGAATTATTACGCGAATTGAGTAAGACAACCCAATTCATAATGATCACTCACAATAGAGCGACGGTTCAAGTTGCTGATATTATCTATGGTGTTACCATGGGTCGCGATTCAACCAGCCAAATTCTCAGTTTGAAAATAGACGATCTTGAACAAGTGATCAACTAAATCTTAATAAAAATAAACCGGAAGCCGATCCTTATAAGAAGGCTTCCGGTTTATGGTTATCAATAGGTTTCTGGTTTGATTATTGTTGTTGGTACAAGGGTGGTATTGCCGGTTCTGTGGGGATGCGTTCTTCAAAGAAGTCTGCGATCTCTGAGCCAATTCGAGTGCGTTCGCTTTGAAGCCATTCCTCAAATTTCTGCTGTTTCAGCTGATCGAGCTCGGCAGGGGAAAGAGGGCGCAATTCGTGCCCTAATTTTTGAATGATATGCCATCCGAACGATGTCTGGACAGGATCGCTGATCTCGGCGATCTCAAGGTTATTCGCTGCCTGTTCAAACTCAGGCACCATCACACCGAGCGGGAACCAGCCTAAATCGCCACCCCTGTCTTTGTTGCTTTCATCAGTCGAATACTCAGCTGCTAAGGCGGCAAAATCATCACCGTCATGTAAGCGCGCAAGAATCTCGAGAGCCGTCTCTTCCTCATCGACCAGTATGTGCCTCGCCCAAATTTGTTCCTGTTCACTCGGAACATCAGCAGTAATGACTACGAAAACCTTTTCCCGATAAATACCAGACTCAATTACAGCCAGGAGATCGGCTTCGCGAATTCCGATCTCTTGATCGAAGGAATCGATAACCTGCTGAAAATTGTTTTGGAATTCCTCGTATGTGTAAGGAGTGGGCGTTGGTGATGGGCCAGCAGTGGGAGTTGGTCCACTAGGTGTAAACGTAGGTAGGGCAGTGGGAGGGGGTTCGTTCGTCGCCGTTGGGGTTAATTCCGGGAGGCTGGTTGGTGTGTTGGTTGGTGACGATGTCGGGGGAAGCAGGGCGAGCTGAGTAGGTGAAAGGGTTGATGTGGGCAGGGCGGTTGGATTCAGAGTAGGTGTCGGGGGAGTACCATCGGGATAATAACCAAACTCCTGCTGGATACGTTCCGCGACCTCTTCTTCGGTAACTGCGATGCC
>DATKXE010000145.1:0-3192 GCA_035529195.1 Anaerolineales bacterium | reverse complement strand
GCGATTTTTCACGGGATAAGTAAACGATATTTTTCAATCTAGAAGTAAGAATTCACTTGATGCGGCGCTCAAATCGCTGTAAACACCCCTGTATTCTGGCGGCAGAAGAATTGCCATCTGGAACATGATCTCATCAGTGATTTTCCGCCTCATTTCTGCGTTTATTCTCCCTCTGGGCGACGCTATTCTGAATGGTTGACCAACTCTAACACGGAAATCTGTCCTGCGCAGCCGGCGTATATTGCGGTAAAAAGATTCCCCACCGTAGTAGACCAAGGGGAGAATCGGTGCTCCGGAATGCAGTCCCAGAGTGACTATGCCTGGGTGACCTTGCTGCATACGACCATTCCCGCTGCGGGTTCCCTCAGGTGTGATAGCGAGAATTTTCCCTTGATCGAGCACTCGCAAACCATGTCTCAGGGCAGTGATGTCCGGCTGACCGCGCTGAATGGGAATGACATCCCAAATATTAAAAAGTGGACCCAGGATTGGATTATCCCAGGTCTCTGATTTTGCAAAACCAGTAATGAGCCGAGGATGGAGACGGGGGAAAACAACTGGTAGTTCCAATGCATTAACGTGATTGCACACAACAATCAGTGGTCCCTGCAGGGGGACCTGTTTTAAGGAGCGATCATCGATCCTGCACAGTAAGCTCGTCAAGCCTCTGGCAGTATACATGGCTACCCAATAATCAAGCTTCAACGGGTTTCCTCTTGGCTTGTACCGATGATCTGCAATGCTTTTGGCAGAATTGAAATCGTCAATTCTTGTCCAGCAGTGCAAAGGGTTTCACCATCACAATGAGCAGGGAGCGACCCCTGGAGGGCAGTCACCTTAATCGCAGCAGCTCGCCCGGTGGTGATCGCCTGGTGGCCGGCCTGTGTGCCCATCATGAAGCGCGGGATCAGAGCCAGAATGCCCAATCGGCTTACTTCTCCGGCGATGCATAAGTCAAGTTGGCCATCATCCATGCTCCCCTCGGGAGCCATCATAAAGCCCCCACCCAAACGTCTACCATTCATTACCGAGACCATCAATGCTGGTTGGGTGCTTGTCAAACCATCCACCTCGATCTGCACCGGGGGGGCCTGGTAATACAGCAGGATGGTCTTCAGAGCAGCAACGATATATGAAGGAAATCCACCCAAACGTTCTAATTTCAGCGCTTCAAAACCGACCACGGCGTCAAAACCAATCCCCACCCCATTGCCGAAATAACGCCCTTCAGGATAATCCCCACCTTTCACAAAGCCAACATCGATTGGTCTCGTTTCTCCACTGGCGAGCAATTGGCAGACAGTCTCAATATCATTGGGGACATCAATCCCATAACAGAAATCATTGCCTCTGCCGATCGGGATCACACCAAGAGCAGGCCGCTCACCCCCAGGTAAGCTGGCGCACATTAATCCATTCATGACTTCATTCAAGGTCCCATCGCCGCCGGCGGCCACCACCACATCGAAACCATCTGAAGCAGCCTGTTCAGCCAGTCTGATAGCATGTCCCGGTGCTTCAGTCCGGCACATCCCAAAATCAAGACCTAATTTTTTCAGTTCAGATTCGATGGTCGGATAACTCTTCTCGCCCATCCCCCTGCCGGAAGTCGGATTGACGATGATTTTAAATCGAGGCATAAGTTCTCCCAGGGATTATTATTTCCGTGCCATCACGTGGTTAATTAACCCTGGCATGTCAGCGAGGTTACGGTAGGACAACCTATAACTTCCCAGCCTAAACCTGATGATTATGGAGATTCGAAGGAAAAATCATCCACATAAAGGTAATTATTAGGGATGGTTGAGCTTTCAAACTCCAACTTGAACACCACCGTTTGACCTTTATAAGGCGCCAGATAGATATTTTTCACCACCCATTTTGAGTTGTTGCTGTCCTGGCAGATATTGTAATGCTGGTATGGGCTGCCGTTTACATACACCATCACCCTGTTCTTTGTGTCGTTGCATGGTTCCAGGGATTGCGCCCACTGCATATATTGGACCGCGTAGTCTTGCTGGGGTACTTTAACCTGCTGAGCTATCGATACCACCCGTGTGCTGCCACCATTCCCCAAACCAGCCGCATAGATTCCAGTGTGCGCAGCTGCAGTCGTCACCACACTGTCCCCCTGGTTGGAATGAACTACCCAGCCTGCAGTCTCCTGTTCAAAACCTGGATTCGTGAATGCTGTGTTGAACGTCTTAAAAACGACGGGCAAGTTCACCTGCTCGGCATTCTGCGGATAAGCTTTCGTCGTGTTGGTTCCAAATACCAGCATCAGAGCCACAGGTATGATGAAAGTGATCACGGGGTATGGTTTCATATCCTTCATTCGCACACTAGAAGATGACCGCATATCAGCCTCATAGATCTCTTTTATAAGCCCGGTGGCGCTTATACCAGTTCACCCCCACAGCTTCCATATCTGCCATACTGGCCTTATTGACTTCGTTGACCTGCACCAGGTCGGCGAATTCAAAACCGTAATCCTTGATTGTTTTTGCCAGCTCGGTATACAGCAGCACGTTGGCTCCCAACCCCTGGTACTCAGGCAGCAAACCAGCACCATTGACGATCGCCCATTTTGTGCGCCTGCGCTCAGTCATTAACCAGTACCAACCAAATGGCCAAATTCTTCCCTGGCAACGCTGAAGAGCTGCCGATAAATCATAGTATGAGATGATAAAACCAATCATTTCATCCCCCTTCATAACTGCTTTCACCAGACCGGGGTCGGTAACTTCGATGATTGGATCGGCGATCATCTCCATCTCGCGATCTGTTGGAGGGAAATATGTATGTGAATTAGTAAAGGATTTCGAGTAAACATCAAAAACCCTTGGTACCCATTGGCGAATCTCGTCCTTATCTCGGAAAGTTTTGATCCACATTTTCCGTCGCTGCTTGATCTTCTCGGCTATACGCAAAACCCGCTCCGGAAGCTGGTAATCACCCGGTAAGTAACCGGATAAATGATCGGTATCTTTTTCAAATCCTGCCGCCTTCACGAAAGCATCGTAGTATTCAAAATTATAGGGGATAGTCATTGCCGCTCGGTGCTCGAAGCCTTCTACCAGCATCCCGGTTGCCTCAGTCGGGTTCATTCCCCGCGGTCCTATCATCGTCTCCAGTCCCCTCTCCCGCGCCCAATCGAAAGCCTTGGTGAAGAGCGCCAGTGCCACCGCTTGA
>DATKXE010000144.1:0-14466 GCA_035529195.1 Anaerolineales bacterium | reverse complement strand
CCTGGCCGTGGTGACGAACATCACCCATGAGCATCTGGATTATCATGGCAGCTATGATGCCTACCTATCCGCGAAGGGTGTTTTGCTAACTGAATTATCCCGCTCAGTATCCAAAAAACATGGAAATCCACGTCTTGCAGTACTGAACAAGGATGATAATTCTTATGATTATTTGGCGGGGGTGGTGCGTGAATTTGAACCCAGCGTCCGCAAGGTCACCTATGGTATCCAACCCGGTGCAGATGTCTGTGCTGGAGATATTCAAGCCCATTCCGCTGGATTGAAATTTTCTGCCCGGGTTGGAAATGGCGCCTATTTCAAAATCGATAGCAATTTGGTTGGGTCATACAACATCTCAAATTGTCTGGCGGCGATTACTGCCACTGCTGTAGGTCTGGGGATTGACGATGAATTCATCCAAAAAGGTATTGCCTCTTTACCTGGTATACCCGGAAGGATGGAGATGATCGATCTGGGCCAGAACTTCCTGGCGATCGTTGATTTTGCCCACACGCCAAATGCACTGAATAATGCTTTGCATACTGCCCGAGAACTGACCAGAGGAAAGGTGATCGCGGTCTTTGGCTCAGCGGGTTTACGTGACCGGGCTAAGAGGGGAATGATGGCAGAAATTTCAGCCCAAAAGGCCGATTTGACCGTGCTCACCGCTGAAGACCCACGCAGCGAACCTCTGGACGAGATATTGTCTGACATGGCTGCAGGAAACCAATCCATGGGGGGGGAGGAAGGGCGTACCTTCTGGCGCGTGCCTGATCGTGGTAATGCGCTCCGCTTTGCCCTCAGTTTAGCAGAGCCGGGTGATGTGGTGATTTCTTGCGGGAAAGGACACGAGCAGTCAATGTGTTTCGGGGAGATTGAATATCCCTGGGATGATCGCACAGCGATGCGAGCTGCACTTGCGGAGCTCCTGGGAATTGAAGGACCAGCGATGTCCTATTTGCCCACCCAGGATGAGTGAGCTTTCAATGTTAGTTTTTGGTGTTTTCTGAGCGATTTGGTATGGCCAGGGTGGAGATAGCTTTTTTGCATCAAGTGACAGTCGCCCGGTTTGCAATAGTCTCGACGATTCTGTTGATCGCCAACATATATATTATTTACTTTCATCGTCGCGCCAAAATAATTCAGGATAAACTTAAACCTGAAAAAATGCCCTCCTTAGGCAAAATTTCCAAGCTGATAATCAATTAAATTGCTAGAATGATTTTTTACTCGTGTAATTTATAAAATTCCGGGAAATTGAATGAAAGGATGTTTTCGAGTCGAGAACTAGGTGGGGATAAAGCGCAGATTATTGATAAAACGGCCACAAGATAGGCAAGAAAATCATTGATACGATGAATAAGGCAACTGTGAGCAGTGCACCCACGCGAGCGTAATCTGCGAACCTGTAACCACCAGGGCCGAACACCAGCACATTGGCTTTGTGCCCTACTGGTGTGAGGAAGCTGGTCGCGGCACCAATGACTACTGCCATTGTGAAGGTCAGGTGATTGGCACCCAGTCCTAAAGCGGTGTCAATTGCGATGGGAACGATCAGGACAACCGCTGCGGCATTCGACATGGGTTGAGTGATCAGTGCAGAAAGTAAATAAATCCCGGCTAATAATCCGATCGCTCCGAAATCACCCAATAAACTCAGCAAATTATCCGCCAGGAATTGGGTGGTGCCGGTGTTCTCCATAGCGATACCCAGTGAAAGCATTCCGCCTACCAGGAACACAGTCCGCCAGTCGATACTTTCGTATGCTTCGTCCATGGATAAGCATCCAGTAAGCACCATCGATACAGATCCGATCAACATGGCAACGGCAATACCGAGATCAGTGAAGATTGCCAGTAAGATCACCATGATCATGATTCCCGCAGCAAGAGGTGCTTTTTTGCTCCGCCTGCGCTCAAACTCAACAGGCTCAAGGACCAGGAATTCATTGCCCTTCTGCAGGGCACGCACCCTGCCTGGTGGGCCCTGGAGCAACAGAGAGTCTCCAAAGCGCAGGGGGACATCTCGCAGGTGCTCAGTGATCACATCTCCTTGGCGCCAAATCGCGAGAGTCGTCATACCAAAACTATCCCTGAAGTTCACCGTGTTCAAGGTGCGCCCCACCATGGTAGATCGAGGAGCCAGGGTGGCTTCGAATATGTAAGATTGTTCAGTATCCAGATCCGAAATCTCAATATCATGACCGGTATGGATATCAAATTTGAGATCCTCTTTTGCATTCAGCAGGTTTTGGGCTGATCCCTCTAGAATCAAGTGGTCATTTTCCTGGATGACCATATCCCGGTGCAATCCAACCAATGGCTTCCCATCACGGATGATCGATAAGACCGTCAGGTCAAATTCAGCCCCCAACCCAGATTCATACAAGTTCCTTCCATTTAATGAACTTTGAGGGCTTACCTGAACGTCGCTGATATATTCACGCAATTGGGATGATGCTAATGGGTCGCTGGCTGTCTCTCGCACTGGAAGCAGATGACGACCAATGGTGACCATGTAGATGATCCCGGTAGCGAGTACCAGCAAGCCCATCGGTGTGATTTCGAAAAAACCGAAGCTGGGTAAACCGCGAGCGATCAGAATCCCTTGGGCGAGGATGTTGGCTGGGGTGCCGATCAGGGTCATTTTTCCACCGAGCAGGGAGGAAAAAGCCAGAGGAATGAGTAATTTTGAAACCGGGATGTTAGTTTTCTTGGATATTCCGATCACGGCTGGCATCAGTATCGCCACCGCTCCAACATTGTTCATGAAGGCGGACATGATACCGCAGGTGAGCATGATCACCGTGATCAACCGGGCTTCACTTGAGCCAGATAGGCGGAGAATCATTGAACCCAATTTGTCGGCAACACCCGTTTTGAACAACCCGCCAGAAACGATATAGACTGCCCAGATGGTGATCACTGCTTGGTTGGCGAATCCCAGAAATACCTCTTCCTTCGCGACCAATCCTGTGATCGAAACAGCTAAGAGCACCAACAGTGCGACCAAATCGACCCGCAGCTTTTCCGTGGTAAATAATATAATTGCCATCAGAATGATAGCGAGGGTGAGTGCAATCTCTGTGGTCAAAGTGGTTTATCTGGCAGTGAAAAATTGAATAATTATTGGGGTTTGGCCTCTACCCAGCTCTATAGCCGGGTATCTCCCTTTTGAGGCTAATATTAGATTTTTCAAATTATAACTTAAATGATCCGTAAACTGTGCATTTGGATCAGATCGTTGCCGGATGGAAAGTAGCTCCTTTCCCAGTCTGGAACGAGATATAAATCCCTAAATTTAATCTTTCTTGCTCCTGGTAAAAGGATGATCTCGGAAAAGCAAAATAGTGGTCAGTTCCTGCAGACTCCCAGAACAAAACACCGTGGAATCCGTCATTGTTATCAGACTATAGCACTCAAATGAGACGGATTTGATGAGGGATTCATCTATTCTTTTTGTGGTATCCTATCCATCTGCACCGGCGGAAGCATCATGAATTCAGTGAGGGGATGGTGTCCGCCAGAGGACCAAAAATATCAATGTCTGCAAATTCGATATCGGCAGAATTTACCCTCCCTGAAGAGCATTCAGCAAACAGGAGCGGTACTAAAAGGTGGCTAATTTCGCACACCCTGCGTTATTGGCCATTGGGATTGATCCTTCTCGGGGGGGCTATTTCTAATGCTGCTTTGGCAGCGGTTGTTCCGATATTGATTGGTCAGGCCTTCGATGTCATCTTAGGTACACCTGCAGATATAGACGCATTGATAAGGATTTCGGTAACTATCGCAGCTACGCAGGTATTGCGAGGTGTGCTTCAGTTTGGACGCAACTTCAGCGCAGAATTGTTTGGCCAAAGATTGGAACGTGATATCCGCGAAGAGCTATATGTAAACCTATTGGGAAAGAGCATGACTTTCCACAGCCTACAGCCAGTAGGAGACATCATGGCCAGGGCGACCAACGATGTCAGGGAAATCAACCTGATGTTCAATCCTGGCATCAATCTGGTAGTAGGATCAGCGATTTTTATGCTTATGCCGTTGATCTTTGCCCCACGCTATGATCCTGCACTAATCATCACTCCTGCCCTGTACATCATCGCATATGTTTTCGCCATCCAGCAATATCTGAGAGAACTGCAGCCTGTAACAACTGAGGTTAGAAATTCCTTCGGTGAATTAAATTCTCGTCTGGCAGAGGCGATCGACGGTGTTGAAACGGTAAAGGGGATGTCTCAAGAAAGAAGCGAAGTCCAGCGGTTTATCAACAATGCGCGCAGGTATCGCGATGCCGTCGTTCACCAAGGCGATATCGAGGCACGCTTCTTACCGTTATTGCTGCTGGCATTGGCCAATGCCGGAGGTTTGCTGCATGCATTGGTGCTCTATTATCAGGGAGCATTGGATGTGGGAGATGTGGTGGCTTATTTTGGACTGCTCCAATTGTTAGGATTCCCAACTTTCGTTTCAATGTTTGCTTATTCACAGGTATCACTAGGGGTTGCAGGAGCCACAAGGATTCTGGAATTGATTAACCGTGAAAGCAATCTCGACCAGAACACAGCAGGATACAGTCAAGAAATGCAGGGCGAGATTGAGTTCAAGGATGTAACTTTTGTCTATGGGCAAGGAGAACCTGCCTTGCAAGGGATTTCATTCAAGGTAAAGCCTGGCCAAACAGTCGCCATCGTCGGTCAAACGGGAACTGGGAAGACTTCACTTGCCAAACTGGTGAACCGCACCTATGATGCCAGTTCTGGTCAGGTATTGGTGGATGGGATCGATGTGCGGGATTGGAATATGGAGGCGTTAAGGCGTCGAATATCCATAATCGAGCAAGATATTTTCCTATTTTCCAGAGCCATCACCGCGAACGTTAATTTTGGACTTCAAGATGCTTCGAAGGAAAAGGTTGTGGAAGCGGCACAGGCAGCCCAGGCTGACGAATTTATTTCCAGTTTGCCGGAAGGATATGAGACCGTAATCGGAGAACGGGGTGTGACATTGTCTGGTGGACAGAGGCAGAGATTGGCTCTTGCGCGCGCATTTCTAACCAATCCCCGGATCCTGATCCTGGATGATTCGACCAGCGCGATTGACAGCGAAACTGAAGATCAGATTCAGCAAGCAATTTATTCCGCTGCTCGGGGTAGGACCACGCTGATCATCACGCACCGCCTTTCCCAAATTCGGTGGGCAGATCTAATCCTCGTCCTGCGCCAGGGGCGCCTGGTTGCAGCTGGCACCCACGACGAGTTAATGAGCACATCGGACGCCTACCAGCGCATTTTTTCAGAGCGAGGTTGAGATTTGAGTTTTTTTGCGGGTTTGGATACTGAAGCTTATGATCGTAAATACACCGATCGCCAGTTAGCTAAACGCATGGCGGTGTATTTTCGTCCTCACACCCGTTCGCTGGTGGTGGTGGTAATATTGCTGTTGATCATTGCGATTTCAAGCGCAGTGGGTCCGATCATCGTTGCCAGGGGCGTTGACATATTGGGCACCGATTTCACGTGGCAGAGCATCATACTATTGTGCGGAGCGATCCTGCTTGCAGGAGTGATCAGCTGGGCAGCCAACTGGGGACGCCGCAGATTATCTGTGCGCATGATAGGCGATATCATCCTCTCTATCCGCACTGACGCATTCCAGGCTTCCATGGATCACGATCTCTCATTTTATGATCAGTTCTCCTCCGGCCGGGTGGTATCAAGGATCACTTCTGATACCCAGGAGTTCGGCCAGACAGTAACCCTGGTTGCTGATCTTATTTCTCAAATCATTGAGGTCATTTTCTTAGGAATTGTGCTGATCATTATCGACCTGAGGCTCTCCCTGGTGCTGTTTAGCTTCTTGCCAATCATATTTATCGTTGTTCTTGGTTTCCGCCGCATAGCAAGGGTCGTTACCCGGCGTGGCATGCGCGCCATGGCCAATGTCAATGCGGCCATCAAAGAAACTATCAGCGGGATCGCGGTGGCAAAGAATTTTCGCCAGGAAGCCAGCATCTTCACTGAATTCGACTATGCCAATAAGCAATCATATAAAGTGAATGTCCAGCGCGGCTTGGTACTTTCGATGGTTTTTCCTGTGTTGAACGCCCTCGGTGGTATTGGCACTGCGGTCCTGGTGTATGTTGGAGGAATGAGCGTAATCCAGGGATTGATCACAATTGGGGTCTGGTATTTATTCTTACAAAGTTTGGATTACTTCTTCTTTCCAGTCCTGAATCTATCCGCTTTTTGGGCACAGGTGCAAGCAGGTTTGTCAGCAGCTGAACGGGCATTTGGTTTGATTGATGCAGAATCTAAAGTCGTCCAGATTGACTCGAGACCAGCCCCGATATTAAAGGGAGATATTCGCTTCGAAAATATCACTTTCAAATACGAAGCGGATAAAGATCCCGTCCTTATGGAATTTAACCTGGACATCAAGCCTGGAGAAAATATTGCCCTGGTAGGGCATACAGGTGCAGGAAAATCATCCATTGCAAGGTTGATCGCTCGCTTTTATGAATTCCAGCAAGGTTCATTATTGATTGATGGTTTGGACATCCGCTCGTTGGATTTATCCAATTATCGCAGCCAGCTGGGTATCGTATCCCAAGCACCATTCTTATTCTCCGGTACTATAGCAGAGAATATTTGTTATGCTTGTGGTCAATTAAACCTTGAAACAATTGAGGAGATGGCTTTAAGGATCGGAAATGGAGAGTGGTTGGAAAGTCTCCCACAGGGATTGGAAACTCAAGTTGGTGAAAGGGGATCGCGTCTATCGATGGGACAGCGCCAGATCGTTTCCCTATTACGGGTCCTGGCTCAACAGCCGGCCATCTTTATTCTCGACGAAGCCACTGCCAGCATTGATCCTTTCACTGAGTGGCAAATCCAGCAAGCCTTGGGTTTGATTCTATCCGGCACCACCAGTATCCTGATCGCTCACCGTTTATCAACCGTAAAAGCCGCAGACAGGATAATCGTTCTTGAACAAGGACGTATTATTGAGCAGGGGGATCACCAAAACCTTTTGGATAAAGGAGGCCATTATGCCTCACTCTATAATACATATTTCCGCCATCAAAGCCAGGAATATGTTGAGCAATCGCGGAAATTTGCTTTTAAGTGATTAAATCAATGGCTACATCAAATCCAGTAAATTTAATCCTACCCCCGAGACTTCTTCCAGATTTCAGCGAATTACCATGGGAATATCCACTTAACGATTGGTCAAAATACTGCCAATACCTGGTGGAAGTCTCCCGGGGATTATCACGTCATCCAGTTGAGTTTGTCAATCTTAATGGCGTAATTTACGCCATTAAGGAAATGCAGCCCGGATTGGCTGAAATCGAATACAATCATCTGCTTGCCCTGGAAAAGATGCGACTGCCATCAGTAAAAGCAGTTGGACATGCTGTTTCCAATCCATTTTCGGGAGAGAGAAGTATCCTAATCACCCGCTACCTTGATCAATCTCTTCCTTATCGCTCCCTTTTTATGAGCAGAAGTTTATCCGGATACCGTGATCATTTATTGGATGCCATGGCGGGTTTATTGGTTCAGCTCCACCTCTCCGGGGTTTATTGGGGGGATTGTTCATTGTCCAATACTCTCTTCCGAAGGGATGCTGGTGCACTGCAAGCTTACCTGGTGGATGCAGAAACAGTTGAACGTAATCCTGGACAGCTCGCTCCAACACTACGCCATCATGACCTTCAAATTATGGAGGAGAATGTGGCTGGAGATCTGGGGGATTTATCTGCACAGAACTTGCTGATGGATGGAATACCACTGGATGATACCAGTGCTTCAATTCGCATCCGTTATCAGAACCTCTGGGAGGAAATCACTCGCCAGATCTTTGTTACTCCTGATGAGAAGTATCGTATCCACGAACGGATCCAGGCAATCAATTCATTGGGCTTTTCAATTGGTGAAGTCCTTTTAGAGCCAGGTGAAAGTGGAGATAAACTCAGTTTTCAAGTGGTGGTAACGGACCGCAGTTTTCATCGTGATCAGCTGCTAGGATTGACAGGTATCGAAGCAGAGGAAATGCAGGCGCGCACAATGATGAATGAGATTCAAGAACTCAAAGCCACCCTATCTCATACCCACAATCGGAGTACCCCTCTCAGCCTGGCAGCCTACAATTGGCTGCATGATTTCTATCTACCGACATTGACAAGATTGCAGCCGTTGATAGACCGCGCAGGCGATTCTGCCGAACTCTACTGTCAGGTGTTAGTACATAAATGGTATTTATCTGAGGCGGCTCAACACGATGTTGGACACCAGGCTGCAGTTGAAGATTATATGCAAACTATCAACCCAAGCTAAATCCGCATTAAAAAACTTGCATTACAGTTAGATTCGCTTGCGGTACTCCTACCCCTCCAATACAATCGCAGTATGCCTAGCGTGCAGAACGTGATGATTGCGCGTCCCCGCCAGCAGTGGGGGGACAAAATCAACCTGGGAATACTAATAGGATTCCAGGTTCTGGCCGTCGTTGTGCTCATCAGTGTTCCGTTTTTAATGGAAAACTGGCTGCAGGGTGAACCGCAGTTTTCTGCTTCAAGCCGCTGGTTGTACTTCTATATCCCCTATTTACTCGGTTTGATCTTCATTACGAGCAGTATTTGGGTGTTCAGCCAGCGCAGGACCGATGCAATCGGACAAATATACTCTCTATTCGCAACTGCCACAGCTATAAGTCTTTTTTGTTTATTCGACGCCTATACGACCCAACGCCTACTTTCAATTTGGGTGGTTTCTGTCGCGCTATCTGGCGGTGCCTTGATTAACCTGGGATTGATTTATCCGGAGCAGGCCAGGGTAAATTTTCAGCACCCCACTTCGCGCTACGTGGGATATCTGCCGTCGGTGGTTCTCATCCTATTGACCTTCTTCATCCAGTACTTTTCAGGATACAGCTTTGATTTTGCCACAATCCTATTCTTGGAACTGATCTTCATCTCGCTGGCATTAATGTTCTTCTTCAGCTCAACCCTTATTCGCCGTTTTGGATCTCCTTCTCCAATGGTCAGAGAGCAGGCACGGCTAATACTATGGGGGTTTGGGATCTCATTCGGTCCACTGATAATCTGGTTGCTGGTAAGCCTTTTTCGAGCAAAGGTCCAAATATCTCCCCCTCTGTTTATCTCCATGAGTGCTTTCCCAATCTTTCTAACCTACGCGATATTAAGGTATCGCACATTGGGAACAAAAACCTTGCTTAAACGGGGCATCATTTATGGAACTTTATTGGTACTTATCGCAGGGAGCTATGCATTATTAGTCAGTGGATTGAGTTTGCTTGCAGGATCCCGGTTGGAGAACAGCCATCCTTTAGTGGCGGGATTGGCTGTATTTCTGATCGCACTGGCTGTTTATCCCTTGAGGATGAGCCTCCAAACGCGGGTTGATGCAGCCTTTTTCAGGGGAGGCGAAATCTACCAGGCCAGCCTTCAAAATTTTGGTCATGAGCTAACCCGGATGACTGATTTCGAGGGCATACTCCATTTACTGAATGATTATATTGATGGATCCCTTTCACCTTCCAGGGTTTACATCTATACCATTGATGAGTCGAATAATTATTATATCTCTGCAGCCAATGTTGATGGTACCCAGGGCAGCGATATCCATTTTGCGCGCAGTGGTGCCTTGGTTGATTTACTGACCAAGCAGGCCAGCACAATTTTCATCGGTGATAACAGCAAGATGCCGGAAGACTTGCTGGTCGACCAGGCTCGTATAGCTGTGCTTCAGGCGGAATTATTTGTACCCATTTTAGGCCAATCAGGAATGATTGGTTGGTTGGCTTTAGGCTCACGCCGTTCTGGTGAACCTTACTCGACGCACAATATTCATTACCTGGAGTCTTTGTGCGACCAAGCCTCCCTGGCTTTAGAAAGATCACAGGTTGTTTCAGCACTTGAACGCCGCATCCATGAAATGGATACCATTACCAGGGTTGCTGAGGAGATCAATCAGAAACTGGCACTTGATGATCTGCTGGATATGTTCTATACAGAGACTCACAGTCTGGTGCCGACGGTTGATTTTCGGATTACATTGAGATCCAGTCCCAGTGAAGATTTCCACCATGTTTTCTATATTTCAGATAACAAGCGATCTATTCGGCGAGAAAATCAACCTTTCCTGGCAAAACACAGCCTCGAGACAGTTGTAATCCAAAGCCAGTTTCCTGTTGTCACAGTCGATTATGTTGGGGAATGCCGACGGAGGGGGATATCTGCTGAATCAAAAGAAATCCATGCCTGGATGAGTGTTCCCCTCAATGCAGGATCAGAAACGATAGGGGCTGTCTGTGTTGGCAGCCGCGATCCCGCTGTTATTTACACTCCCGAGCAAGTAAATTTACTCCAGGCAGTTGCAGATTTAGTCGCTGGTGCTATTGTAAAAACCCGCTTGTTGGATGAATCTCAGAAACAGGCGCACCAGATGGCAACACTGAATGAGCTCACGCGCAGCTTGACTTCCACACTTGAACTCAATCCTTTATTGAACCGAATCATGGAAAGCGCGGTTGAAATATTGGATTGCGAAGCAGGCAGCCTGTTGTTGATCGATGAGAAAACCGGAGAATCCGTGTTTGAGGTCGCCATTGGACCAGTCGGATCGGATCTAAGAGGGAGGCGTTTGCCCGCAGGTGTTGGGCTGGTAGGCAAAGCGGTGCAGACCAAACAGGCAATCATTGAGAATGATGTGCGCAGGAGTGAGCATTGGTTCAACGCTGATAAAAATACAGGCTTTTCAAGTAAAGACTTGCTGGTCGTGCCACTTGTGGTTAAGGATCATGTAATTGGTGTGTTGGAGGTCCTGAATAAAAAAGATGAGTCACCTTTCAATCACAAAGATTTAGAATTATTGACCGCTTTTGCAGGTCAAATGGCCGTGGCGATCGAAAATGCCCGTCTTTATACCCAAACTGATCAGGCTTTAGCTGCCCGCGTTGACGAATTATCAATAATGCAGCGAATCGATCAAGAACTAAACGCGAGCTTAGATTTTATGCACGTGATGTCAATAACCCTCGAAGCGTCCATGCGGCACTCCCGGGCTTCAGCTGGCTTGATCGGCTCACTGGAAAATGGTGGATTGCGGGTGATTGCTGCACAAGGATTTCCTTCTGAGACAATGGAAGTTGGGGGTGTGTTGAAAGCCGATCAGCTTCCAGGACTTGAAGAGGCATTAAACGTGGAGAATGCTCAACCAGTGATGACCAGCCTTACGAAATCTGAGCTCACTGATGATAGAGATGATGCTTCGAAATCGGGCCAGGATGGCAGTCAACTATTGAGTTTGATGCCCGATACTTCAGGTCAAATCCTGATCCCAATCCAACGTGAATCTGAGGTGATCGGAATCATCTTCCTGGCAAGCACAGAAACCTCTGGTTTCACCGATGAAAACGTTGAATTTCTGTCCCGTTTAAGCGACCATGCTGCAATCGCGATCTCAAATGCCCAACTCTATGCTGAAGTCCAAGCTGCAAATAAAGCCAAGAGCGAATTTGTTTCTGCCGCCGCTCACGAGTTGAAAAATCCACTGACTTCGATCAAGGGTTATAGTGATTTGCTGGTGGGTGGTTCTGTCGGTCCGGTCAGTGAAGGACAGGCAAGCTTTCTGGCTACGATCCGGTCGAATGCAGAACGGATGCGTACTTTAGTATCTGATCTACAGGATATAACGCGCATCGAAGCAGGCCAGCTGCAGCTTCAATTTGCCAGCGAGTCCCTGGAGGGTATCACTCAGGAAGTGGTCACATCTTTAGAGACGCAGATCGACGAAAAAGGACAGCAGCTGGTGATTCGGGTAGCAGAGGATTTACCGCTTGTATGGTGTGATGTTAATCGCATGGTTCAGGTTCTCACCAACCTGGTCAGCAACGCCAATAAATACACACCAAATGGCGGTCAAATCGAGATATCAGCTTCACAAATCGATGCACCCAAGGAATCTGTGGATAGTAAACAGATGGTCCGAGTCTCGATTGTCGACAATGGCTTTGGCATCAGTCCAGACGATCAGAAGAAGATCTTTGAGCAGTTCTTCCGGTCAGAGGATAGCCAGGTGCGAGAAACAACGGGAACTGGACTTGGATTAAGTATCACGAAAAAATTAGTGGAAATGCAGGGGGGCGAGCTATGGTTTGAGAGTGAACTCGGGCAGGGGACAACCTTTCATTTCACGATACCAATTACTGATCACAATTGATTTTATAAAATATTTAGAACCTGTTTTGCTGCCATAATACAGGACGTGGTTCTGATTTAATATCTACCCATTAGATAGCTTATGTTCGTCTTCATCATCTTTGGCAGGTCTTTCACGTCCAGGAGCGCGGATGATCCTTGCGAATTCTTTATTATCTAACCAAAGGTGGAGGCAGTGACCGCAGTTATCCACCACCAAATTCCCAGGTCCTCCATAAAGGTGAGTTGACATGCGGCGACCACAGGTGGGGCAGATGAGTTTTCTCTCGAGTTCAGAAAAATTTACAGCAGGAGGATCGATGGGTGGTTGCGTTGATTTTGCGCGCAGATATTCAATCACCATCAAAAATGATTCTTGGTCAATCAACATACCTCTGCAAGACTGGCAATAAAGTGTTTGGGTCTGGTCTATAAAACCATAGACCAGTGGTGTTCTGCAAACCGGGCAATCGGTTTCGCTGATCTCATCCAGGATGCGGATTCCATCCTCATTCTCATCAGGGAAATACAGCGAAGTGCAGTAATCACAATAAAAATGCTGCTTCTCGAGCATCAGCTGCATGGGGGCGCCACAATTCATACAATTCATAAATTACTTTTCCTTGAGGATCACAACTTGTGGATTAATTATCATTTTTGTTCCTAGTTTGGTTGTCCCAGGCTGCTCCGATGGCGACCCCGATCGCAACACCGACCGCGATACCGACAGCAATATTGTCGGTTGCTACTCCAATTGCGACCCCAACACCCATACCTATCACAATTCTGGTGCCCATTTTACTCCTCAGGCGTACTTTTTGATTGTTTTTGTCATCCATTTTACCTGGCTCCTGATTGGATAGAAAGCGTTGTCATTGAGTGTCAATCAGCATCAAATTGAACCTGAGGCACAAACCTCAAGAGTTCTTCAAGATTAATAATTCGCTTAGACTGTAAATTTAAGAATGCTGGGCTACCTGTCAAGCGAAGACTGTATCCGCGGAATACTGGTCGCCTTCGTAAATCCATCCTTCTACTACGCGGCCTTCCACGACCCGGTAATGGTTCACCCGTCGCCATGAGTATCGCTGGTTGTTCGCTTCAGCCGAAATATCCATGATTAGGATCAGGATGCCTTCACCCTGGCTGACTGCCACGATTTCGGCTCGGAAAGTTTCACCGGTTAGCGCGATTTGTTTCTGCCAAAACTCAATGACACTGGTTTTACCAAGGTAATCGCCAGAAATGCAATTTCTCCCAGGACAATGGGAAATTACATCTTCGGTGAAAAGCTTTGAACCAGGTTCCAAATCACGCCGGTTGAAAGCATCGATCAATTGCTGAATAGATTGTTCATCAAGATATACCATAACCATCTCAATTAAGAAATCGGAGATACTATTAAAATAGGTTGGCTGATAAGAAATTATGTATCAACAATCTTATATTATCTGGAAAAATAATCTGAGAAAAAAGGGGTTAGAAGGATTAAAATTCTTCCGATTTAAACCTCCAAAGGCCTAAGAACAAGAAGACGAAAATTGATCCGAAGGTAATGAAAAATGGAACCATCGAAACAGGATCTTGTCCGAGAATGTACGCAGCGGAGATGGATGCCTCAAAATCACCTTGCGGGATGGTGAGAACCCAGGGAAGGATATAGGTAAGGAAAGGAAGAATGCCAAAAAGGAGCTGCGAACCGAAAGCCAATGCTAAGGGGATCGCGATCACTGGTCCCCGGTTCTTGAAGAATGTTCCCAGCATCAAGGTTAAGGATAAGTAATAAATCAGGTAAACCAGAAAGATGCCCCATCCCATTAAGAAATACAGCGGATTGATGACAGTATCAAAGCGCAGGTAGAACTGCAGATAAGCGAAGATTCCCGGCAAAACGACCATCGTTACCAGCACACCAACTGAGTTGGCAATCCATTTGGAAAGTACATAAGCCTGCCGTGATACTGGTTTCGAAAGCAGCCAGGCGGCGGTCCCCATCTCTTTTTCGCCAACGATGACACCCTGCATGATAATGATGACCGCTATGTTTGGAAATAATCCACTGAAAATACAATATAAAAAAACAGCCTCCTCCAAATCTGGAGTTCCCTCAGACCAGAGAAGTGCTGCCAGCATCCCGTTAATCACCAGCACCCATATCAAGCTTTGAACCCACCACAACCTCGATCCCCACCACTTACCGAATTCGAGGCGCAGCATGTTGCGTAATCCACCCCGCC
>DATKXE010000143.1:0-8042 GCA_035529195.1 Anaerolineales bacterium | reverse complement strand
CGGTTGCTGGAGGTGGCTTTCAATCATGCCATCCTTCTCCAGCTTATTAAGCAAGTAATAGATGGATGAAAAACCGATCTCTGTCCATTCGCGCATGCCCCGCGCTTCGATGACCTGTTCGATATCATAGCCGTGCCGGGGTTGTTCAGCGATTAAGCTCAAGATTGCTAACTCTGCGTTTGTCATACATTATCCTATATACATGATATTCTAATAATAGAATATCATGTGAAAAGAAGAATGTCAAGATAATTCACAACACCTGAAGTTTTTCATACTCACACTTTGTGCGTGAAGTTCATCGCGAATATTAAAAGTTCGACAAAATATTCACATTAGGAGGCTGGCACACTTTGAAAGGGACCGGTTATTGGTATAGAATGGAATAAGTATGTGGGATCAAAACCCAAATCATAATCCATCTCTGACATATACTATTTATGAAACCAATCAAGTGATGATTGACATATTTAGTCATATTATCCAGGATGACAAAGGGCGAAGTTGATTGAGGAGGGGAGGATATTTGTCACTTGACTGCTCTTAGCAAGGTCTTTATAATGTGAAAAATATCACAAATAGGTTTTCGTGATTTCAGGAGTATAAAATAGAACTACCTATCGATCTAAGCCTGCAATGCAAACGAATAATATTTACCAAATTTTGACCTGATCACGAGAGAAAATTATTACGAACAAGCGTGTAGCGTACGGAGCAAATCTATGCTGTACATGACGATTACCAAAGGTAACTTCAAATTAATGGTTGAGGCTCTCATGGAGGACAATGAGGTGTTCGGTCCTAAATGGAGGGACCGGGACGCGCAGGGGAATAAAATCTACCGCTTCTTGAAGCTCAATAACTTCGATGAGCTGCAGATGGATTACACCCGCACTTACACCTCCCCCAAGAACTTTTTTATCCCTTATAAAGAAGACCTGGCCACCTACCAATTAGACGACAAGGATTGGGAACAAAACATCAAATATAGAATCCACCCGCGGGTGATCATCGGCATGCGCGCCTGTGACATTAATGCCTTACGCAAGCTGGATGAGGTCATGCTTAAAAGCGCCTATCCCAATCCATATTATTTCGCCCGCCGGCGCAATACGATCATCATCGGGCTCGATCATGAACCGCTGGAAGATTGCTTCTGCCGCTCGATGAACGCAGATGTGGCCAACCAGGGCTTTGACCTCTTCCTGACCGATATTGGCGAGAAATACTTTGTGGCCATCAACTCGGATCCCGGCTATATGCTCGTCAACCAGTACGGCGGTCAAGATGTCACCGACGAGGACCAGCTGCAGTTCAAGCGGGTAAAAAAGGAGATCGAGTCGAAATTCAAGACGCAGGTCGATGTGACCATCGTTCCTGGGCTGATGGATTTAGAATTCGAGTCTGAAGTCTGGAAAAAGTGGGGGGACAAATGCCTCAGCTGCGGCAGCTGCGCCATGGTGTGTCCCACCTGCTACTGCTATGGCGTCGAAGAGGATGTAGACCTGACGTTTAGCTGCGCAACGAAAAGACGCTTCTTATACTCCTGCAATCTGCTCGATTTTGCCGCGGTTGCTGGGGATCACAATTTCAGGCCGGAACCAGAAATCCGCTTGAAGTATCGCTATTATCACCAGTTCAGGGGATTTATGGAGGCCTTTAACCAGTCCCTGTGCGTGGGTTGCAACCGTTGTGGTGTGGCCTGTCTGGCGGGTATCCACCCGAAAGCCGTGATCGACGATCTAATCCAAACGGAGACACTATGAGCTTAAAGATTCCACAGCATGATATCAACCTCGAGCCCTATATGTCGATTTCCCCGGATTTCAACCGGAAATCGACGCGCATGCAAACAGAACGCAGTTTCAAGTCCCAGGTCCTGGCTGCAATCCCGCTCACGGCTCAAGAAAAACTGTTTCACATCAGAATATGTGATCCAAAGGAGCGCGAAAAATTCACCTTTCTGCCTGGTCAATTCGTGATGCTTGAGCTTCCAGGATGTGGTGAGGTCGCCATCTCCATTTCAGGCTCGAGCTCTAACCGGGAGTTCCTCGAACTCTGTGTGCGCAAGGTCGGCAAGGTTACCGGAATGCTGCACCGCCTGGAGGCAGGTGCCTTTGTCGGGATTCGCGGTCCATTTGGGACGCATTTTCCCATGCAGGAGATGAAAGGATCCAACATTCTCTTGATCGCCGGAGGCTTGGGGATTGCCCCCCTCCGTTCTCCCATCTACTGGGCTAATGACCACCGTATGGATTACAAGGACATTACGGTGCTTTATGGTGCCCGAGACCCATCTCAAATCTTGTTTGATTACCAGGTAGAGGAGTGGCGCAAGATCTACGGCCTCAATATATTAACCATTGTCGAACACCCGGATGAGCATTGGAGCGGGCATGTCGGCATGATCACCGATCTTTTTGATGATGTCCCCATCAATCCAGACGATACCTTTGCGATCGTATGCGGACCGCCCGTGATGTTCAAATTTGTGTGCGGCTATCTCAGCGATCTGGGACTGCCGCGCCAGCGCATGTTCGTTTCCCTGGAACGCCGAATGCACTGTGGCATGGGTAAATGCTGCCGCTGTAATGTGGGCTCCACCTTCACCTGTTTGGATGGCCCCGTTTTTGATTACTGGTCGGTGATGAATCTGAAAGAAGCCATTTAGTGGTGCTGCTCGAATAAATACTGAAGAACTACGAAGGAATGATTATGAATTACCTGGGTATACCTCTCGAAAAACCGAAAATTGGGGTCTTTGGTTTCACTGGTTGTGAAGGTTGCCAGCTGCAGATCGCCAACAAGGAAGAAACCCTTCTTGATCTGCTCGGCGCGATCGAGGTGCTGAATTTCCGTTTAATCTCCTCAGATAAGCAAGATGGATACGATATCGCTTTTGTGGAGGGTTCCATCACAACCGAAGATGAAGTTTTGCGGCTCAAGAAAATCCGTGCCCAGGCTAAAATCCTGGTTGCTATAGGGGCCTGCGCCTGCCTCGGTGGGGTAAATAACCTCAGGGAACGTTTTACCTTAGCAGATACAGTGAAAGAGGTGTACGGCGCACATCCCATAGAGACCGGACCGGTAAGGAAGGTGTCAGACGTCGTCAGCGTCGATATCGAACTGCCCGGCTGCCCAATTTCAAAGCCAGAATTTGAGTGGTTGGTACGGCACCTGATCCTGGGTCTGGAGCCACAATTTCCCCAATATTCGGTTTGTGTTGAATGCAAGCAGCGCTTTAATGCCTGCGTATTCGACCTGGGGATGATTTGTTTGGGACCTGTAACCCGTGCGGGATGCAACGCCATCTGCCCAAGCAACTACCTGGGTTGTTGGGGATGCAGAGGTCCTGCCGACGAAGCCAATTTTGAATCACTCGTTGAGATTCTCAGAGACAACGGTTTTTCCGAGCAGCAAATTGCGGAACGAGCCCAGTTTTTTAACGCCTTTAATGGTAATGAATATCTTCCATTATTGGAAAGAGCAGAATCCCCGCTTGGATAGCGGAGAATGGGAAGGTCTGTTGATGAAGATAAATTTTGATACCCCGATTAATATCGAAGTTGAACATATCGCCCGTGTCGAAGGGCACGGCAATATCAAGATCCGCATCGAGGACAATAAACTGGCCGAATGCACCTGGGAAGTGGTTGAAACACCCCGCTTCTTCGAGGTGATGATGAAAGGCTTATCGATTGAAATGGCACCCGTGCTCGCGGCACGTATCTGCGGTATCTGTTCGATCTCGCACGCCCTGGTAAGTGCCCGCGCGGCAGAAAGAGCTCTGGGGATTGAAATACCAGACACGGCAAAGAAAGTCAGGCTGCTGGCAAAGCACGCAGAGACTTTGCAGAGCCACACCCTGCATCTCTTCTTCTTGGTAGCACCGGACCTCCTGGATACGGGCAGTGTGATCCCCATCGCCAAAACTCACCCACAGGTCTTACAAATAGCCACCAGCTTGAGGGGTTATGCCAACCGGGCCTCGGACCTCATCGCAGGCAGGACATCGCACCCGATGGCAATCAAAGTCGGTGGGATGACCAAGGTGCCGCGCAAAAAACAGCTGCGCACTCTGCTGGAAGAACTTGAAGCAACTCTTCCATACCTTTGGGAAACCCTCAATTTCTTTAAGGATCTGACCTGGCCCGATTTTACGCGCGAGACCGAATTCGTCTCGCTGCGCGGCGCAGGGGACTATCCCTTCATCGGTGGGGATTTACTATCCAGTGATGGAGTTCTAAAGCCGGAAGATGAATACCGTTCCATGACCAATGAATACCTGGTGGATTTCTCCACCTCGAAATTGTGCAAATTGAGCCGGGAATCGTTTGCCGTGGGTGCCCTGGCGCGGTTTAACAATAACTATTCAGGCTTACACCCCAAGGCAAAAGTGGTGGCGGAAGAACTCAATCTAAACCCCCCAGCCCACAACCCCTACTTTCACAACCTGGCGCAGTTAGTCGAATGCTTCCATGTGGCATACGAATCAAAAGATATGCTCGCACAACTGCTCGACTCGGACATTTCCGATTATGCAGTTTCTTATGATATCAAGGCCGGCACGGGAGTGGGAGCAATTGAAGCCCCGCGCGGAATTCTCTACCACTCCCTCGATATTGACGAAAATGGGGTAATTGAACGAGCGGATTGTGTGATCCCGACCGGTCAGAATCACGCCAATATCCACTTCGATCTGCAGGATCTCGTCCCGGAACTGGCCGCCCGAGGCATTGGAGAAGCAGAGATCAGCAAAAAGGCTCAAATGCTGGTGCGGGCTTACGATCCCTGCATCTCCTGCTCTGTGCATTGACCTGCTCGCTGTTAAAACCTCATTCAACCCCTCCGAAGCTGGCTGTTCCAGAAATTCATTTTTGAGTCCAATGAATATATTCAAGGGGATATACGAGGCAAGCGCGGGCGGACAAATTCCTGGATCAGAGAAATCTGTCAGGTTGTTAAATGATCAAAAGCAATATCTCGGCTGATCGGGTATGAAGAAAAGATATTAAATTTAGCGAAAATGCAGGACTGATGGCGCGCTTGGAGCTGAAAGCAGGTTATTTAACAGCTAATGGTACCCGCAACACGACTCGTGCGGTTTGCTCCGCAGCCTGCTCAAACGAAAGTTCTCCCCCAATCACTGCCATCATTGTGCTGTGGAGCACCAGACCCTGACCGCTGCTTGGTTCTTTCTGCTGTTTATCTAGATTTTGAGCACCATTGTCTTCGATCACAAATTCTAATTCCTGATCCCGCTGATTTGCAGCTATTTTCAGGATGGGGAGCACACGTCCATGTCGGGTGGCATTACGGATGGCTTCTCGTGCAGCGAAATAGACCACTTCGGAAACCAAAGGTGATAATTGCTCCAGGGAATGTGCCACTCCATCAGACATTTCCCAAATAACTTTCTCGAACGCGCTTGAGAATTCATTTACGATTGTTTTTTTCAGCGCAGCGATCAAACCCAGGCGGTAAACATCCGGAGCTGTCACAATCGGCAAGTCACGCAGTAGATCGGCGATCTGGCGATGCGCACTAGAAAGGGCTTCTATTGCATCATGATGCTCAGCTGGTGAAGTGCTCAAAGAGAGCAGGGCAGCATGCAAGTGCGGCAGGACTTCATCATGCAGCACCCTGCGGGTGCGTCTGTCAACAATCTGACTTTCGGCCAATCTTTGTCGCTGTAAAGCCATCAAACGCCGGGAAATCTCGGTGCTGGCACGCATATCAATCAGCCGCTCCCCCACTGTGCGGGCAATCTCAATTTCCTCCTGCGCGTAGAGACCACCCCCTCGCTTAGGCCCCAATACCATGATTCCTATCATACCGCGTTCGCTCCAAAGGGGTACCAGCCATTGCCAATTCCTGGTTGTTTCCTGAGGGAGCGGAATACAGATGTTATCAGGGGAAATCCAAGAACCGAGGATCCCTTTTACATTTGGAGGCTGTGGCACTTGATCCACAGAGAAGAGCAATGGCTCACCAACCAGAGGAGCCAATGGTCCATGGGCTGCCAGATAAGCTTGACGGGTACCTAATACATCCTGGCAGAGGATTGTGAATGGCTGGTCGATATCCACATCTGTTGGAGAAGTTGCCACCACCTGCTCATAAACACGCTGGCTGGTGACGAAAGGGCGCAGCTGGTCGATAAATTTCTGACGATCTGTCAAACTGCGCCAACTCAGTAAACCATAAAAAACAGTCATCAAGAGCGCGCTTAGTAAAACGCTATAAATCGGGTGGAGGTTAAGTGACAAACTCAGGCTGATCACTACTGCATAACCACCTGCCAGGATAACCGCCCGGCGCCAGTAGCGTAAAAGACCGTGACGTGGCAGTGCTTTGCCTGTGAAGACTTCGTATGAGGTGATAGCCTGCCCAAGAAATATGACTGCAATGGCGATCAAGAAGGCGATCAGCAAGTCAAACTCGGCGATGGTGGTAGTCACAGATGGCTCGTATAACGATTGGCGAGTTTGATTGAATACCCAAAACATCACCCAACCCACTAACAGGCTGACCAGTATCTGGGTCAATGCCGCGCCCACCAGCCAAGGACGCGCTCTGCGCCGTGCCAGTTCTCCCATCATACGCGCTGAAGGAGCCGGACGCCGCAACACATCCGCAGATAGAGCAATGCAGAGCAAGATATATATAGGGTATATCAAAATCAACAGTGGGACACCACCCAGTGAGGGAGTATCTGTCAGGTTTAGTTGAGCTGCTTGAACAAAGGATGGTAAAGGATTGGCAAAAACTAACAAAATAATAATGCCTACCGCCAGCACCGTGGTGCCTACAAACCAGGGATAATGTCGTCGCTTGAGTTTTTCCCCAAAACGGTCCCAAAAACCTGAATACCAAAGAATCACCACATACCAAACATACGGGATGGTGACTACCGGGACCCACCCCAAACGCCACCAAAAATCTATGCTGCGTCCAATGGTGTTCAGTCCAAGCCCCAGGATGATGGAATGAATCAGGAAAAAGGTGCCGCCTAATAGAATCACGCCCCCGGCTAGCCACAATCCCCAGGTTCTGCGTTCGGCATTCAGCAGCACTGTCAAACCCAACCAGATTAACAGTATTGTGTTGAAGAGTGAAACGGCCATGACGGCCCAGTTAAGGAACCAGTTTTCGGTCATTAGAAAGATTTATCATCGAAGATCTTCACTTATCACCTATCACTGCTCGCCGTTCCATGGAATCCACTCGCCACGCTCGTTCATTACGTGGGGAATTCCATCCTGATCCCAATCCAAGAGACGCCCGGATTGTACGATAATAATGGCTCGCGAACGGGCGATTTTTTCATCGGTGGTTGAAAGGTTTAGCCCCCATGTAGTATAAATTTGTCCATTGGTACGGCTGATGGTTCGTTTATCACGGAAGCCGAGTTGGGCCGCAATCTGTTCGTTAGTCAGACCCTGTGCCAGCATCCGGGCGACAACCTGTTCATTTGGTTCCAGCAACGCCAGGGGACTTTGTTCATCTTTATAGCGCACTTCCTGGACACGCACTTCGATCTCAGGATCGATGAAGCTGCGCCCGGCAAGAGCATCTTCGAGCAGCGGGAGAATCATCTCTGGCAGCAAGTAGTTGGATTTGCGCACGTAGGCATAATGGCTGAGAATACCAGATTGGCGGAAATCCCTGTAAAAGGCATCATCATCCTGAATGGAGTAGAAAACTATGGGGTGCCGCGGGTACTCACGTCGGATTTCAACCGCGGTCTTGATACCATTGATCTCACCCTCCAGGTGGACATCCATCAGAACCGCGTTCGGCGGCTTTGTTGATAAACAATAATCCAAAGCTTCTTCACCACGCCCGCATGCATAGGCGATCTGAACATCACCTGTGGCTTCGAGGCCGGATTTCAGAGCGTTTCGTAGTTTAATATTATCTTCAACGAGCAGCAGGGTGATCATCTGATGAAATAAACGGGGAATAGTTAAATGAGATTAAAGCTGCTAAAGTATACCCGGTAATTAATTCCTACATTTCGCATCCCGCTCAGTTCAACA
>DATKXE010000142.1:0-3339 GCA_035529195.1 Anaerolineales bacterium | reverse complement strand
ATCCGTTCTCGATTACTGCTCTCTTGATCATTGCCTATCCATGGCACATGAAAATGAAAAATGAATCTACAGAGGCGTGGTACTTGACTTATACAGCACCCCACGTACAAATAGGATGAAGGGGATGAAACACACCAGGCCCATCACAAATACCACCAGGACATCGGTTAGTAAAAATTGAGCGGGTGTTATCAGCGGTTGAAGGAACAATACAAAGATCAACCCGATGAACAACATGCTTGCCTGGTAGAGCAGCCCTAAACCTGTCACGTAGCCTAAGGCTTTCCGCTGCCAGAGCATAATTCCACCAATCACCCAGGCTGGAGCAATCAGGAAGTCAGCCGCATTAAGTGCAATTTCAGCTGCTCCGAGTGGCGTTCCATCGAGAATGGCATTAGCCATAGCCATGCCCGCCCGAACAAAGAAAAGTACAGCCAAACCTGCCAGGATAGCCCCGCTGGCCCTCTCGGGTACTGCTCCGCTGAGTTGATCTTGCACCCTCTTACCATCAAGACACGCCACAAGTCCGATCATGGTATACGCGCTCAAAGAAACCAGCGTTAGATCCAACAGGAAAGCAGCGTTTAGAGGCATGCTGAGCAGGTAAACGACGTAGGTGTAAAACACATAGAATAGTGCGCCAGGCCAGAAAAGCAGACCAATCAGCTTGCCGCGGTGTGCCAACCACAGCGAACCAAGCAGAATTGGCACTCCAATGATGAGATTGACCACGTCATTGGGAATGAATGCCTCCTGCAGCCCTTCCTGCGAGTAGAATATGGTCGGGTATAGGATACCTGCGACAGACGTAATAATCATGAGCAGAGCGATCACGAGCGAGCTGGCATACATCAACATTAGATCACAATTTACGGGTAGATTGGTTGTATCCAGATTCCTAGTGTTCATATAATGACTCTTCCTAAATCGAAAACTGATGTGCTTATTTATTTACCATCCGTCCTGATCTAATTCAACGATAATTATAGTATCTCTTTTTGACTATCCCATGTCAATATCTATTGGGAATTCACTGGATGCGATACCTTAATCGATTGGATCAATCAAAAATATTGGGGTTATATGATTTATTTATCCACACCAGAATGCTTCCGCGAATTGCCCCCTCTATTAAAATAAAAAAGGGGCTGTTCCAAAAGGTTGTCACCCTTGAGCGAAGCCCTGTCCCTGGTCGGACAGACCGGGGGGAAGGGTCTCATCGACTATTTCTGAGATCCTTCACATTGTTCAGGATGACATTTCTATGGTTTTTAGACAGCTCCCGATTTTGATTATTGCTGCAGCTCCATCCCAATCACCTGGCTGGCACCGGGCAAGAACATTAGGAAGAAGATAGCCTCCATTTCTTGAGCGGAATAAGGTCTGCCTGCTTCCAACCACCATTTAATCATACCCAACATCGCACCTGCAAAATAATTTCCAAACAGCTCCACCGGAAACTCGAGGGTCATTTTCTCGCTTTCATCTCCCATTTTCCGATGGAAAAATTCTTCGACAGCCCTGGTCATCATGGTTTGTAGTCGTTGCGACGCCTGATCAACACCTTCACCATGCAGCACGATCCGGTATAGTTCTTCGTTCTCTGCTGCGTGCTGGAAAATCATACAAATTGGACGTTCAGGGTGGTCTTCAGCCGGCAGTACTTCTCCTTGTTGACTCCAATAGGAGAGCGGTATTTGGGATAGCTGTCCGACTAGCTGATCCAGCAGTTCATCAAACTGCTCTAGAAGCAGGTCTTGCTTGGCACTGTAATGCAGGTAGAAGGTTGTCCTCCCAATGTCAGCTTTCTCTGTCAATTCTTCGATCGTGACCTGCTCGTAGCCTTTTTCCTCCATTAATACCTGCATGGCTTCCCGCAGCGCGCGCCGAGTTTTCCGTACTCTGCGGTCTACTTTCTCCTGTTCCTTAACAGCGCTCATCTTCACTCCTCGATGCTCCAACAAATAATTGTTGAATCACAATAATAGCTATCGAATCATTATTTTCTTAAACCCTTTCCAGGGTATGTAGTTCCGGATCAGTTCTCACGAGGGCCGATTCCAATAGATTAGGCTTGTACTTGCTTACAAGGTTGTAGGTCAGAAACGCTATTTTCTTCTGGCCGTTTTGGGTTGACAAAAAACCCTTATTCGCTTATAATCACGAACGTTGTCTATTATAACACAATGTTTATAAATTAACTATGTTGGATATCGGACACTGTCTTATTGTTCCACCCTTATTTATTGTAACCGATTTCAATACAGGTATGGTTAGAAGATGCTTAACAATTTCGTCAAGTCAAATGGTCGCTCGGGCGGACATTCAGAAGAGCGCCAATCAGGTGAACACAATTTTGACCAACCTTTGATCAGCCTATCAAACCTGGTTAAAACCTATAAATCCACAAGCGGCGATCTGAATGCCTTAAATGGCATTGATTTGGCCATTAACCCCGGGGAATTTGTCGCCATCAGCGGGAAATCCGGTGCAGGGAAAACAACCTTGATCAATATGATCACCGGTGTTGACCGCATCACTTCTGGAGAAGTTTGGGTTTCAGACTTACCACTCCACCTGAAGCGGGAGAACCAGCTGGCACAATGGCGCGGCCGTAATTTGGGAATTATCTACCAGTCCTTTCACCTGATGCCGAGCCTTTCCCTCCTGGATAACATTCTCCTGCCGATCGATTTCTGTGGTCTCTACCGCAATGGTGCCAGCAAACGCAGGGCGATGGAATTGCTCACCCAGGTCGACCTGCAGGATCATGCCTATAAACCCCCATCCGCTATCTCTGGCGGACAGCAGCAGCGAGTTGCAATCGCCCGAGCTTTAGCCAACGATCCCCCTATTATCGTTGCCGATGAACCTACTGGGCGTCTCGACAGCGTGACCGCAGACTCCATTTTCCAGATCTTCCTGGATTTATCTGCACGAGGGAAGACGATTTTAATGGTCACGCATGACCGGGGTCTTGCCCAACGAGCTTCTCGAACAGTCGAGATCGCAGATGGGGTGATAATTGCGGATGAGACTTTAAAGAATGAGCGATTAAATTGATATGACTGATCAAACATGTATTGAAATGAGTGCTGCAGCAGTGGCGCGCGGGAATAATAGTACCCCACTGATCGAAATGCGCGACATCGTTAAGATCTTTAAGACCGGAGCCGGTGATTTCACTGCCTTAAATGGTGTCAATGTTTGTTTCTTTGAAGGTGAATTTGTCAGTGTCGTCGGTAAATCAGGTAGCGGAAAATCCACTCTGGTGAATATGCTTACCGGTATCGACCACCCAACCTCAGGCAGCGTACAGGTTGGTGAACATTTTATTCA
>DATKXE010000141.1:0-9998 GCA_035529195.1 Anaerolineales bacterium | reverse complement strand
TGCTGCTGCGGTAGACCAGCTGCAGATATGGGGAGAGCGCCTGGATATCCCCGTTATTGCTGGCCAGCAAAATGGAGACCCTGGTGCAGTTGCTTATGACACCGTCAAATCTTCAATTGCCCGCGGCTCTGACGTGGCAATCATTGACACTGCTGGCAGACTGCATACCCGCTTCAATCTCATGGAGGAGCTGAAAAAAATCCACCGTGTTATTGGGAAAGCTCAAGAAGGTGCCCCGCACCATGTCTGGTTGGTAATGGATGCTACCACTGGTCAAAATGCTTTACAACAAGCGCATGCCTTCAATGAAGCAGTAAACATTACTGGTATTATCCTAGCAAAATTAGATTCGTCCGCCCGGGGAGGGATGGCCTTCGCGATCCAAAAAGAACTGGGGTTGCCAATTTTCTTCGCCGGTTTGGGGGAATCATCAGACGATCTGCAACCTTTTGATCCCGACCTTTTCATCGAGGGCATTCTCGCACAGGAGGAATAAGTGCAATGCAAGAATTAATTGATCGATTGAACGCATTACAACAAACATACAATAATTTGTTGGAGCGTCTTTGACTTAGCTTCTAAAGAAGAACGATTAGTAAACCTTCAGAAACAAACTGAAGACCCCGATTTGTGGCAGGATCCTGATAATGCACAGCGATTAATGAGGGAGATATCAAATCTTAAAGAAGAGGTTGAGGAGTGGCAAATTCTGCGGGAAAACATTTCCGATACCCTGGAATTAGCTCAGTTGGGGGATGAAAGCATCCAATCCGATCTTGAAAGCGAGACTTTACTCTTTGAAAATGATGTAGCCAAGCGTGAATTCGAGGCAATGCTCTCGGGTCGATATGATCGTGGTGATGCACTTCTCGCCATTCATGCCGGTGCGGGGGGGACTGATTCCCAAGATTGGGCTGAAATGCTGCAGAGGATGTACTTGCGCTGGGCAGAGCGCAAGGGTTACCAAACGAACATTCTTGACACAACTTTCGGTGAAGAAGCCGGCATTAAAAGCGTCACGATCTCCATCTCCGGACGGTACGCTTACGGATATTTGCGCTCAGAAAAAGGGGTTCACCGCCTGGTAAGATTATCGCCATTCGATTCAGCTCACCGCAGGCATACCTCCTTCGCAATGGTCGAAATCCTGCCACAGGTTGAGGATAACTCGCAAGTAGATATCAATCTCGACGATTTACGAATCGATGTCTTCCGTTCATCTGGTGCTGGTGGACAAAATGTCCAAAAGAATGATACAGCAATTCGCATTACCCACCACCCGACCGGAATCGTCGTCACCTGTCAAAACGAACGATCCCAATTGCAGAACAAACAAAATGCGATGACGGTTTTACGTTCCAGATTGTTAGAATTAAAACAGCAGGAACAAGAAGAAAAGATGGCACAATTACGTGGAGAATATCAGAAAGCTGAATGGGGTAGCCAAATTCGATCCTACGTACTTCACCCCTATCAAATGGTCAAGGACCACCGCTTGGATTTCGAAACTGGCAATACCCAGGCAGTACTCGATGGCGATTTAGATGGATTCATAGAAGCATACTTGCGCAGTCAGGTAGGAGTAACTCAGACTTGACATCTATCCTTCAGGCACGTATAATCTTCTCTGCCTGCCTTAGGGCAGGCATTGCTGTGATTTTTTGATACTCAGGAGAGTTCGGTAATGACACCTTTACCAAAAAAGAAAACTTCAACTAGTCGTCGAAATAGTCGGCGGGCACACCACGCTCTGAAGAGCAGAAATCTTGTGCAGTGCTCTAATTGTGGCGAGTCACGCCTCCCACATCATGTCTGCGAAAATTGTGGTTTCTACCAAGGACGCGAGATAATCGAAGTCGAACAAAATTAAGGAACATGACGGGCCAGGAACCACACGGCCCGTCTGTCTTTTCCCACCAAAGAATGCCAACATCAAAATATAAAATCGCTTACTTGTTCCCTGGCCAGGGTTCACAATCCATTGGCATGGGTCAACAACTGGCCGCTGACTCCCCGCTTGCGGAAAATACCTTCCAGGAAGCTGATCATTCCCTCGGCTTTGCATTGTCAAAGGTTGCCTGGCAAGGTCCACAGGAAACCCTGGATGACACCATCAATACTCAACCCGCACTCCTGGTCCATTCCATTGCCACACTGCGAGTCCTTCAAGATCAATTCCCCAATCTCCAGCCCGCTGCAGTTGCAGGGCACTCCATGGGTGAATTAAGTGCCTTGATCGCCTGTGGGTCATTGACTTTTTCTGAAGGTCTGCAGCTCGTCCGCAGGCGTGGTGAACTGATGAAGGAAGCTGGCGAAAAATCACCCGGTGGAATGGCAGCCATCTTGGGCCTCGATATCCTTTCCCTCGATGAGATCTGCTCCTCTGCCAGCCAGGGATCCGAAATTGTTCAGATCGCAAACGATAATTGCCCAGGGCAAGTTGTAATTTCTGGCTCCACCCCTGCGCTGGAACGAGCGATGATATCCGCAAAGGATGCTGGAGCTCGTCGTGTTATACGACTGGCGGTCAGTATTGCAGCCCATTCTCCATTGATGGTTTATGCTCAGGATCAATTCACAATAGCGATTAGTTTGTCGAACATTATAGAACCAACCATTCCCATCATTGGAAATGTCAACGCCAGACCATTGCTCAGTGTCGCTGAAATCCAAACTGATTTACAATCTCAATTAAACTCTCGGGTAAGATGGACTGAAACGATTCAATATCTGCTATCCATCGGTGTCACAACTTTCATCGAAATCGGAAATAATTCGGTATTAACTGGATTACTTAAACGAATTGACCGCACGGTCCACGGATATTCCATCGGCACTTCAGAAGATTTTAACAAAATATCCGCGCTTTAGACCATCCATGATATTAATTCATTGAATTTTCTCCACCATTCAAAATATTTGATTACGGTATAATTATCAAACCCTCGGTAACAGGAGTTATGAATGTCCCTGCCCTCTAGAATCTCCCTGGAAGGAAAAATCGCTGTTATCACTGGTTCTTCGCGTGGAATCGGACGCGCAATCGCCAAGGAGCTGGCCCTGAGAGGCGCTGCGGTTGTTGTCAACTACCTTAGTTCTGCTGCAGCTGCAGACGAAGTTGTTGCCGAAATTAAGTCTGCTGGGGGTCAGGCGCATGCTCATCAGGCAGATGTGTCTGATTTCCAAGCCGCTCAAGAATTAATCAAATTCACAATCGACACCTTTGAAGGTCTCGATATCCTGGTAAACAATGCTGGAATTACCCGTGATAAATTAATCATGATGATGAGTGAAGAAGATTGGGATATTGTCCAGGATACCAACCTTAAGAGTACATTCAATTGCTCAAAGGCAGCGGTTCGCCATATGATGCGGAAACGCTATGGGCGCATCATAAACATCACCTCTATTGCTGGGCAGATGGGCAATCCCGGGCAAACTAATTATTCCGCCTCCAAAGCAGGTCAAATTGGATTCACGAAAGCCTTAGCACGAGAAGTCGGTTCCCGCAATATTACCGTCAATGCCATTGCTGCTGGTTATGTGGAGACAGATATCTGGGCTGGAGTACCCGAGGAAACTAAACAAGCGATTTTATCGATGGTTCCCTTGGGACGAAAAGGAGAATCTCAAGAAATCGCTGATGCGGTTGCCTTTCTAGCCTCAGATCAAGCTGCATACATAACTGGGCAGGTTCTGGGGATTGATGGTGGAATGACAATGATGTAGTATCCGGAGGCATATGTCTGACCAATCTATAACACCCGGCAAAACAACCATATCAATTGATGTCATATTGACTATCGCTAGATTGACCACATTGGAAGTCCCTGGCGTCAGTCGAATGAGCACTGTCCCATCCAGGCGATTTAAAACTATGCTGCTCCACCGCCAAGAACAAGATGGATTGCATATTGAAGTCGTGGATGATTTGGTTTATACCGACCTATATGTCATACTTGAACCGGAGATCAATATCCGCGAAGTGGGTCGCAACATTCAAATTGCTGTAGCTCGCGCGATCACAGAAATGATTGGTATGCAAGTGGGGGTCGTTAATGTCCATATTGAAGATATCGATTACCCTGAAGTTTCCGAGAATTTATGAAAGCTCGAACCAGGGCGCGCGCCATTGCTCTGCAAGCACTTTATGAGATAGATATGGTCGATCATCCTCCTCTAGTGGTGGTTCATAATCGCTTATCTGCTCATGAGATTGATCAGAACATGGCAGATTTTATCAGTCAGATTGTTGCAGGTGTTTGGCCGATCAGAAACGATTTAGATCAATTCATTGCTGAGCATGCTCCTGAATGGCCGCTCGAACAGGTTGCGACGATCGACCGCAATATCTTGCGTATTGCTTTATGGGAGTTTGCTGTCAGCGAAAACATCCCCATTAAAGTTGCCATCAATGAAGCAGTTGAACTCGCAAAAATGTTTGGATCAGATAGCTCTCCCCGGTTTATAAATGGTGTTTTGGGTAGTTTAGCTCCCCGGCAAAATGAGATTCGACAATCGCTCCATCATTTGCAGAACCCAATCTAATTATTATGGATATTCTCGGTATTGGTCCTTTAGAATTGGTCTTAATTTTGATTATTGCTTTAATCGTCTTAGGACCTTCGGATATGGTCAAAGCCGGTCGTACGATCGGCAAGTTTCTACGCCAGATCGTTACCTCCCCAACTTGGCACGCGGTCACCCGCACGTCCACTGAATTACGTAATTTACCTAACAAATTAATTCGTGACGCAGGCCTGGAAGATGATTTGCGTGAGATTCAGGATGCAACCAAAAAAGCTATCCCCCCTTCTTTGAACAAAGACTTATCCAAGTGGCAGGCAGATATTAATAGCTGGACAACGCCACCGACGATCGGCAGCCAACCAACTGATGAATCCCAACCGTCAGAGGAAGTCCAACCAATTGAGGAAGTTCAACCAGCAGACGAATCCGCTCAAAACAAAGAACCACTAGAAGATCAAGAACAGGCTGATTGATGCGGCTCCTATTGCGAACAATTAGGAATCTAATCCTGCTCCCTTTCCGCTGGCTCCGAACCATGTTCGCAGAGATCAAATCTTTCCTGTCTGATGAGCCAGAAGACACACCATTGGGGGATTCACTTGGGAAAGCGATGAATAATCCTGAAAGTTTATTGGTTCATGTGAATGCCCTCCGAAAACATTTAACCAGGGCTGCTATTGTTATGGCGATGGCGACCATCGTGGCATTTGCTTTTGCAACTCGAATAATAGATCTCCTTGCTTACTCAGTGGGAGGAATTGAAGAATTGGTTGCCATTGATCCCACCGAACCAATCGGCACCTTCATGCGCGTTTCTTTAATGACAGCTTTCGCAGTCACGCTTCCTTATTTGATTCTTGAAATATGGTTGTTCATTGCCCCGGGCTTGAGTAGAGATTCACGAGTTTTTGGTTTGTACGCTATTCCAGTCGCGGTGATATTTTTTCTGGGGGGAATGGCATTTGCTTTTTTTGTATTACTACCTCAAGCGGTCCCGTTTTTAATCAACTTCGGCGGCATAACCAGCCAAATTCGTCCATCTTCTTATATTCGCTTTGTCACCTCAATCATGTTTTGGCTAGGGGTTGCATTTCAATTTCCACTGATTATTTATGTACTGGCAAGAGTTGGTCTCATCAAAGCCAAAGTGTTAAGCGATAATTGGCGGTTAGCGATAGTGATTATCGCTGTGCTCTCAGCAATGATTACACCAACCATTGATCCCGTAAACATGGCCCTCGTCATGGGTCCTATGATTGTTCTATATTTCCTAGGTATTGCTTTAGCTAAAATCGCTGAACGAGCACGTGCTCGATCTCTCAGGGACCAGGAACCATCGCTAGACTCAATTACTCCGTCATCTTAAGGTAATTTCTTCTTGCTGATTGGAGGTCACATGCGCTCAAGACGTGCTCTGCTGTATGTGCCAGGCGACGATTTACACAAAATCCGGAAAGCGACAACCCTGGATGTGGACTGTGTATGCATGGACCTGGAAGACGGCGTAGCAATTAGCCGCAAGCAAAGCGCCAGGGAAACGATCTCTAACGCACTGCGAACCTTGGATTTTGGTCGTTCAGAACGCCTGGTGAGGGTAAACCCGGTTGCCTCAACACTTGTTGAACGTGATCTCCAGGAAATTCTCCCCGCCCAACCAGATGGAATTGTCATCCCGAAAGTGACCCATGCTGACCAAATCAGATCGATCAGCGAAAAAATTTCAATTTTTGAAGATGAAAACAATTTGTCCGTTGATTCGATTATCCTGATCGCGCTTATTGAATCAGCCCAAGGCGTTGTCAATTTAGGATCGATTTCATCCGCGGACCCTAGATTGGAAGCCCTCATTTTTGGAGCTGAAGATTTTGCTGCTGATATTGGCGCCCAAAGATCTGAATCAGGTTGGGAAGTGTTTTATGCCAGAAGCGCCGTGGTAACTCATTGTGCCGCGCACCAACTGCAGGCGATTGATATGGTGAATATCAATTTCCATGACCTCACAAGTCTCCACGCCCGATCCACCCAGGGAGCCAGAATGGGGTATGTAGGAAAACAGGTCATTCACCCCGATCAAGTCCAGATAGTCCAGCAAGCTTTTACGCCTACTGACGAAGAAATCCAGGAAGCCCAAGCCCTGATCGCTAATTTCAATCAGCACCAGGCAGAAGGTCGGGGTGCTTTTGGCCTGGATGGAATAATGATCGATGCACCAGTGGTTAAATCTGCCCAATCGATCCTTGAACGAGCCAGGGCAGCTGGCGTAATTTAGCAGCATACGCAATTTCAATATATGAGGAGGTCGAATATGAGCGATCGTGTTGCAATAATTGGGGTTGGATGGTCGGGATTTCGACCAGTAACACCTGAATATTCCTATAAAGAATTAATGTATGCTGCTGCTCAACGTGCTTACGCTGATGCGGGTGTCAATCCTCGCAAAGATATCGAAAGTTTCGTAACCGTTGCTGAAGATTTTCATGAGGGCACCAGCATCTTTGATGAATATACTCCTGACCAATTAGGTGCAGTGCTGAAACCAATGCATACTATCAGCGGCGATGGTCTGCATGGTCTGGCGACAGCGTATATGCTCGTGAAAACAGGACAATTTTCGGTGGTAGCGCTTGAAGGACACAGCAAGGCATCGAATGCCCTTTCTCATGATGGAATTACTGCATACGCCCAAGATCCTGTCTTAAATCGACCGCTCCGATTAAACACGCATTTCGTGGCCGGCATGGAGATGAATCGCTATCTCCATGACACGGGAACGACCCGTGAGCAATGCGCACAAGTCGTCGTAAAAAATCGACGCAACGCACTCGATAACCCTTCAGCACCATATGGAGCCGATTTATCAATAAATGACGTACTTTCCGGTCCACCATTGGCCTCGCCCCTTGGTGCGCGAGAGACAGCCGTACATGCTGATGGAGCGATCGTGATGGTGCTCGCAAATGAAGAAATGGCAAATTCCTTATCTGATATTCCCATCTGGATTCTCGGTGTTGGCTGGAGCAATGATTCGCCGGCGCTAGAAAACCGAGATTGGTCCAGCATGCACTATGTCAAAGAATCAGCCCGCATGGCATACCGCCTGGCCGGGATTCAGGATGCCTCTTTGGCCATCGATTTCGCCGAAGTGGGTGACCTGTATGCCTACAAAGAACTGCAAACCTTGGAAGCACTCGGGATTTTCAGGCAAGGAGAAGCTGGACCTGCCACTGAAGATGGACTCACCCAACGTGAAAGTTCCTTCCCGGTTAATGTTTCAGGTGGATGCTTAGGAATGGGTAACCTGCTTGATGCGAATGGATTAGCACGAGCTCTCGAAGTAGTCCTACAGCTGCGTGGCACTGCCGGTCCCAGGCAACTGGATGGGGTCAGCCTTGGTCTCGCTCAATCCTGGCGCGGCGTTCCCACAGCAAGTGGTGCCGTAGCTATCCTGGGAAACTGAGGAGGAGTAAATAATGTCTTTGCGTAAAGTTGCAGTTGTTGGCGCTGGAATGACCAAATTTGTTCGCCGGGCACTTGAGACTGGGAAGGAACTATCTTGGCAGGCATCCAAAATGGCTCTTGAATCATGTGAACTCACCATGGACGACATCGAAGCGGTTTGTCTGGGGACAGCTCCGGACGCTTTCGATGGAGTTCATATGAAAGGTGAATATTTAAGTGATGGCGCAGGTGCATGGAGAAAACCTTACATGCGCTCCTATGTCGGTGGAGGTACGGGGGTATTTGCTCCTATCCAGGGTTGGTACCATGTCGCTTCTGGATTATTTGATCTGGTTTTGGTTGTCGCCGAAGAAAAGATGTCCAGTTATTACCCACATGCTCAGGGAGCTTTCCTCACTATCTTCGACCATACCACTGAACGACCATTAAAACCCAATCTGCTGTGGATTTTTGCTCTTGAGATGAACCGCTACATGACGACATATGGCATTTCTAAGGAGGATATTGCTCGCGTTGCGGTCAAAAACAAGCGCAATGCTGCCGACCATCCATGCGCCCTACTTGGTGATTCCGAAATCACAGTCGATGATGTGCTCAATTCTGAAGTTCTCGCATGGCCGGTCAACCGGCTGGATGTCAGCCCAGTATCTGATGGTGCCGTCGCGCTGGTTCTGGCATCAGAACAGGTTGCTCAACGCCTCACGGATAAACCGGTTTGGATAGAGGGCGTTGGCTGGAATTTAGACACCGCGTATTGGACCAATCGCGACCTCGCGTATCCTCGCTATGTCGAGTACGCTGCCCGGATGGCATACGATATGGCCGGGATTAAAGAGCCACGCAAACAGATCAACATCGTTGAACCCTATGATCCCTTCGATTACAAAGAGCTACACCACCTGGAGGGTTTATTGCTGGCAGATCGCGGCCAAGCCCCTCAATTAGTTGCAGATGGAATTACCAACCGGGACGGTGATATGCCAGTTTGTCCTTCCGGGGGATTGCTCGGAGTCGGTAATCCGATCGCAGCTGCTGGCTTGATGAAAGTTGCCGAGCTTTTCTGGCAGCTGCGTGGGGAGGCAGGAGCCCGGCAGGTTCCCGGTACGCCGAAGCGCGGTCTCGCTCAAGCTTGGGGAGACCTCATGCAGGTTGGCACAGTCGTCATTTTAGGTCGCTGAGGAGAAAATCATGTCTGATAAGATTTCTAATTATCCTGGTACATCGCTAAGTGAGCAGGATATTCGCCAGGGAAAAGTACTTTCACTTCACGACAAAATGCCAGCAGATTTCTCCTGGGATACTGGTATCGCGATCGGTCGCTATTTGGCCGGGTTAAAAGACGGCATCCTCCTTGGCTCACACTGTAAGCATTGCCATAAGACCGTTGTGCCCCCAAGAACTGTATGTGAGTGGTGCTTTAATCCGATGGATCATTTCCTCCCACTTTCAGATTCAGGCATCGTAAACACCTTCTCGCTCTGCTATGTAACCTGGGATGTTCAAAGGATCAAAGAACCTGAAACACCAGCTGTGATTGATATTGATGGTGCATCTCCCTTGCACGGGATCATGCACAAACTGGGTGAAGTTGATCCCGGAGAGATCTCAATTGGTATGCGTGTAAAGGCAGTCTGGAAATCTGCGGAACAGCGGGAAGGGGCAATCACAGATATCCTTTATTTCAAGCCAAATTCGGAGTAAACACCATGACATTATTAGAACCAGGAAACAACTCTCCTTCAACCTGGCGAGATGAGATGCCTGTAACAAATCGTTATACATTTGGCGTTGCTGGCGAACGTTTTTTTCGAGCTATCAAGGATGAACAGCGCATCCTTGGGACCCACTGCAGTACCTGCGATCGTATCTATGTTCCAGCTGCTGTATTCTGCGAGCGGTGTCTGAACCAGCTCGATGAATGGGTGGATGTTGGTACTGTCGGTGAGATAGTCACCTTCACCCACTTGTATGTTGACTATGATGGTTCCCCACTCGAGAAACCAAAGACA